>DAOUZG010000299.1 GCA_030665705.1 Deltaproteobacteria bacterium
TTTCTCGAGAACCTTCAGCTCGTCCAGGCGGTGCAGCGGTTCGATCTTCTGCAGCGCTTCAACTTGAACGACCAGGTGATCGCGCCGTCGATCGGTAGCTTCTCCGTCGTCTTCATCTTTCTGATCCCGCTCGTCACCATGCGGGTCTTCGCGGAGGAGCGGTCGAACGGGACGCTCGAGCTTCTGCTCACTAGCCCTCTCACCGTCTGGGAGCTTGTGCTCGGGAAGTATCTCTCGGTTCTCGCGATCGTGGGCATCCTGGTGGGGCTCTCCGCACTCTATCCGCTCCTGCTCCTCTACTACGGGGATCCCGAACTCCTGCAGACGCTGTCCGGCCTGATCGGGTTGTTCCTCTACGGCGCGGCTCTCGGCGCGCTGGGCTGCTTCGCATCGGTGCTCACCCGGAGCCAGATCGTGGCTGGGGTGGTGGCGATCATCGTGGGTCTCATGCTCTATCTGCTCGAGTTCTTCGCGCAGTTGGCACCCGAAGGGAGCATGCGAGAGTTCGTTCACTGGGTCGCCATCGGACCCCACTTCGAGCCGGCCCTTCGAGGGGAGGTCCGTTCGGAGGATCTGGTCTACTACGGGATCCTCATCGCTTTCCTACTGCTGCTCGTCCGCATGGCGGTCGAGTCGTTCCGGTGGAGGTGAGAAGGTCGTGGGGCTTCTATGCGCTCTGTTCGGTCTGGTCCTGATCGGGTTCGCGATTGTCGCGCTCGTGGCCGGGGCCCACTTTGGCTGGATCTACGGCCACCTCCTCGTGGGGACGGTGCTGCTCATCTACGCAGCGGCGACGAGCTTTCGCCAATTCCGCAGTCTTCTCGGGCGGGACGCCACGCGGCGGGGAGCCCGCTACGGCGGAAACGTGGCTGCGCAGACCGCGCTGCTCGCGGTGATCCTGGGGCTCGTCGCCTACCTCTCGGTGCGGCATGCGGTGCACTGGGATTGGACCGAGGCCAAGGTCCACAGTCTCACCGAGGCGACGCGGGACGTGCTCCGCCAGATTCCCGAGGAGCGCCCCGTCGAGATCCTGGCGTTCTTCCAGACCGGGAGCGAGCAGGGGGCGCGTCAGATCCTCGAACGCTATGCCCACGAAAGCGACCGCGTGCTCTTCCGTTTCGTAGATCCGAACCGCGATCCTCAGCTCGCGACCCGTCACGACGTCCGCTCCAACGGCGTTCTCGTTGTCTGTGGAGGCTCCTGCGACTCCGCGCACGGCACGGCGCGGGTGACCGCGCCTAGCGAGGAGGAGATCACGCCGGCGATCCGAAGCGTGATCTCCACACGAAAGAAGGTCTACTTCGTGACGGGGCACGGTGAGGGGAGCCCCGAGGGCACGGAGGGGGGAGGCTATTCCCTGGCCCAGGAGGCGCTCAGCGGAGAGAACCTCGAGGTGACGACCGTTCTCCTGGCGCGCGAGCCGGAGGTTCCGGGGGATGCTGACGCCGTTGTCCTGGCAGGACCCGAGCGCGCGCTCCACCCGCGCGAGCTCGAGCTGCTCGATCGCTACGTGCGGGGTGGAGGCTCCCTTCTGGTCCTCGTCGATCCCTTCATACAGACGAACCTCGAGGAGCAGCTCCTCGACTGGGGGATCGAGCTCGGTGATGACGTCATCGTCGATCAGCAGGTCCAGCTCTTTGCGGGACCGCAGCTCGGGGTCCAGCCGATCGTCACCTCCTACGGCTCGCACGCCATCACGCGCAAGATGGGTCGCAATCCGACCCTCTTCCACCTCGCTCGCTCCCTTCGCCGGGCGGACGAGAGCGACGAGGACAACTTCGTGGAGCTGGCGTCGACCGGCTCAGCGAGCTGGGCCGAGACCGACACGGAACTCTTTCTGGGTGAGAGTACGGTGGGGCAGGACACGGCGGACCGTCCGGGACCGCTGACGATCGCCGCGGCCCAGACGCTCGGGGCGGAGGGCGACGAAGCCGAGGGACGGCTCGTCGTCGTCGGCGACTCCGATTTCGCCCGAAACCGGTACTTCGCACAGTTCTACAACCAGGACTTTTTCGTCAACATCGTGAACTGGCTCGTGGGAGAAGAGGCGTTCATCGCGATCGAGCGGAAGCTCCCGCGCGCCTCCCAGGTTGCGATGACACCGCAACAGTTCAACAACTTTCGCTACCTGTCGCTGTTCGTGTTCCCGGAGGGGATCCTGCTCCTGGCGATTCTCCTCTGGTGGAAGCGCCGAACCTGATTTCGCCGAGGGGTCGCGCGTGAGCGTTCGGACCACCGCGCTGCTAGCACTCATCGCCGCCGCGCTCGCGGCCTACGTCTACTTCGGAGAGGTTCGCGGAGCGAAGGAGAAGGCCGACGCGGAACAGGCGGCCAAGCAGATCCTTGCGTTGGAGGCCGAGTCGGTCACGGCCCTCGAGGTGCCGCTCGAGGGGGGGGAGGGGACGGCGCGCCTCGAGCGCGACCCATCCGACGTCGATCGCTGGCATCTCGCAGCACCCATCGAGGCTCCGGCCGACTCGAGCGTCGTCTCGGGGATTCTCTCGGCGCTCACCGAGCTCGAGTCGAAGGCGGTGATTGAAGACCCACCCGAAGATCTTTCGCCCTTCGGCCTTGCGGAGGACACGCCGACCTTAC
>DAOUZG010000317.1 GCA_030665705.1 Deltaproteobacteria bacterium
GCGGGGCCGTGCCACGATCGGCACGACACTGCGCGGGATCGGACCGGCCTACGAGGACCGGGTCGCGCGCGCCGGAATCCGGATGCACCACCTGCTCGAGCTGGACAGCCTGGCCGAGCGGCTCCAGCAGGTCCTCGGTGAGCGGAACTTCCTTCTCCGCGAGCTCTACTCCTGGGAGACCATCGATCCCGAGGAGGCGTATGCGAAGCTTCACGAGTGGGGTGAGCGGCTAGCACCGTACGTTGCGGACACCGGCGTGCGAATCGACAACGCACTGCGGGCGGGACAGACCGTTTTGTTGGAGGGGGCGCAGGGAACGCTTCTCGACATCGACCACGGGACCTATCCGTTCGTCACCTCCTCGACCACCCTGGCGGGGGGAGCGTGCGCGGGCGCCGGGGTCGGGCCGACCCGTATCGATGTCGTCCTCGGGATCACCAAGGCCTACACCACTCGGGTCGGGGGCGGCCCCTTCCCCACCGAGGATGCGGGTCCCGCGGGGAACCACATGGTCGATGTCGGGATGGAGTACGGGGCGACGACCGGTCGAAGACGCCGCTGCGGCTGGCTGGATCTCGTTGTCTTGCGCCACGCGGTTCGCGTGAATGGCATCACGGGGCTGGCGGTGCTGAAGCTCGACGTTCTGACCGGCCTCGACGAGATCCAGGTCTGCGTCGCGTACCGCGCGGCCGGCAAGGAGCTTCGGGATTTTCCCGCGAGCCTCTCGTTGCTCGAGAAGTGCGAGCCCGTCTACCGAACGTTCCCCGGCTGGAGCGAGCCGATCTCGGGGGTGAGGGAGTTCGACGATCTGCCCGAAGCGGCCCGGGACTACATCCGCTGGATCGAGGACGAGCTCGAGGTCCCCGCGGACCTGATCGGGGTCGGACCGGACCGGGAATCCACGATCGAGCGCGTGAACCCCTTCGATCGACCTCCGCGGCGGTGACTCGTCTCCTGCTCGGCGCTTTGCTCGTTGCAGCGACCTCAGTCGCGGCAGCCGAAATGCCGCCCTGTGCGCGCGAGTGTACCCGGCTCGCCCTGAAGGGGGAGCTTCGCGCCGGCGTGGGCGTCGAGGCGTGCACGCTACAGCTCTGCCAGGAGGAGGCACGTAAGCTGTATCGCAGGGGCGCGTTCGGTGAGGCGCTCTCCGCGCTCGATCACATTCGAGAGGAGCGGACCGGCGCACCGTCGTACGAGCTCGACCGCGGTCTCGTGCTCTACGCGTTGGGGCGTTTCGAGCAGGCGGTGGCCGCCTTCGACCGCGTTCTCGAATCGTTCCCATCGAGTGTACGGGCGGGAACTCAGAAGGCACACGCGCTCGCTCGGTTGGGTCGACTCGACGAGGCGCGGGCCCAGTTCGAAGAGCTCCAGGAGCTGCCGGGGACCGCTCGTGAGTACAAGGGCCTTCGGACCTCCTCCTACCTTCTCGGCAACCTCGGCGTCATCCGGCTGCGTCAGGGAGACGTGAAGGGCGGGAAGAAGGGCCTGGAACGGGCTCTCGACGAGGACGGGAGCAACTCACTGGCCGCGACGATGCTCTACAAGGTGGTACCGGCCCTCGAGGCCGACGTGCTCGAGCCCGAGGCAATTGGGAAACTCGAGGAGGCCTACGAAGAGCTGGCCCTCGGGCGTCGGGACCGAGCCGTCGCGAGCTTCGAGCAGGTCGTGGAGCGCTGGCCGCGCTTCGAGACGGGGTGGAGGGTCCTCGGGGAGTTGCACTTTGCGAGCCTGGACTACGCCAGCTGTGAGGCGGTCTACCGGCGGGCCGAGCAAAGCCTCCCGGCCGTCACGGACCTGCGTCTGGAGCGGATTCGCTGCACGATCCTCCGGTACGGCGTCACCTCCGAGCAAGCCCGCGCTGCACTCGACGAGCTTCGGGGCCTGGCCGAGGAGGACCCCGACAACTCCCGTATCAAGGAGTTCCTCTTCGCCCTGGATCTCTGAGACGGGGGACGGACCCCGAGGCCAGGATGCACGGGCCGGGCAGCGCTTGCCCCTCGCGAGCCCGTTCCGGATACTCCTTCGGGGCCTGTAGCTCAGCTGGTAGAGCAGCGGACTTTTAATCCGCCGGTCCTCGGTTCGAGTCCGAGCGGGCCCACCAGATTCCGTTTCCACGGCGGATGGTTGCGGGCGAGTTCTCCGCCAGTCCCTCTGGGTCCACTGT
>DAOUZG010000261.1 GCA_030665705.1 Deltaproteobacteria bacterium
ATGAACTCCTTGGTTCCGTCTAAGGGATCGACGATCCAGACGCGCTCGGCGCGCCGGCGCTTCTCGGAGTCCTTGGTCTCTTCGGAGAGGATCGCGTCGTCGGGGAACGCGGCTTCGAGGATCTCGAGACTCGCGCTGTTCGCCTCCAGGTCTGCCTTGGTCACCGGGCTGTCTTCGGCCTTCTCCCAACTCGCGCGATCCCCCTCCGCGTGCCGAGCGATCACCTCGCCGGCGGCGAGCGCCGCGTTCCGTGCCACCTCGAGTTCCCTCTCGAGCGAGCTCACGTGACGCGCCCCTCCTCTCGTCCCAAAGGACCTCCGTGCTGTCGGAATCGTTTCGCAAGCCCGCCGGGTCGGGGCCGGGCCGGCCCCGGACCCGACTTAAGGAGCGAAAGCTAGCGTGCACAAGCCAGTCCGTCCCCTTTTTGGGGCGTTTCCTACGGTGTGCGCTCAGGCCGAAGGCGTCGATTCGGGCGTCTCCGGGGGTTCCTCCTCCTCGGGAGGGGTGGCCGCGGGCGCGCTGGCGCCGCGTCTGGAGTCCGAAGTCCGTTTCGAGCGGCGACGATGGCGACGCAGCTTGGGCTCACAGACGTCACAGTGGCCACAGGAGGTAGGCTCGCCGTCTTCGAAGTACTTCCGGATGATCGTAACCCGGCACTCCTCGAGCTGGGTCGCATACTGGATCATGCCATCGAGTCGGCGTCGATCCGCCGTGCGACGCTCTTCGTAGCTGCGGCTCAGGAGCTTGACGGCGTCGTCCTCGAGGCTCGTCACGTTTCCGACGAGCCGGAAGCTGCCGTCGATCTCCTCGACGAGTGCCGCGCTCCGTAGCCCCTCGAGGACCGCCCTCGTTCGCGTAATGCCGACCTCGGTGGCCATTGCGAGCACGGAAGCCTCGACGGCCTGCCCGTCGTTCGTCCAGGCCGCGAGTCCGTCGACCACCTTCTTGATCTGGGAACGCGTCGCGGGACCTTCGGACAGGAAGTGCCGCTGCACGGCCAGGTCCTCGGACCAGTAGAGCAGAATGCAGCGCGCGGCCAGGCCGTCCCGCCCGGCGCGGCCCGCCTCCTGCACGTACGCCTCGAGCGAACCCGGCACCTGATAGTGTAGGACGTACCGAATGTCGGGCTTGTCGACGCCCAGCCCGAAGGCGCTCGTCGCGATCATGATGATGCGCTTCCCCGATGACATGAAGCGGTTGTGGGCGTGAGAGCGTTCGGCCTTCGTCAGACGCCCGTGATAGATCTCCGCCGGGATGCGTGCGAGCTTGCAGAGCGCCCCGAGCTCCTCGACGTCCTTGACCGTCGAGCAGTAGACGATCCCGGGGCGGCGCAGGCGACGAAGGAGAAGGATGAGATGGCGCCGCTTGGCGTCTTCCGAGTCGCACCCAATCACCTCGAACCGCAGATTCGGTCGCGCGACCGGACGGACCACCACCGCCGGGTCCTGCAGATTGAGCCGTCGTACGATCTCCTCGCGTACGAGCGGCGGCGCGGTCGCGGTCAGAGCCAGGACGGGAGGACGGCCGAGGTCCTCGGCCAGCGCGCCGAGTGCGAGGTAGGAGGGACGGAAGTCGTGGCCCCACTCCGATACGCAGTGCGCCTCGTCGACCACGAACAGGGAGACCGACCGATCTCCGAGCCGCTTCTTGAAGGCGCCGCTCGTGGCTCCCTCCGGCGTAATGAGGAGGACCTTGTGCTCCCCCTCCTCGAGAAGGTCGAGCGCTTCCTGGCGCTCGTTCGGGGTAAGCGAGCTATCGAGGCGCAAGGTCTCTATGCCCCGCGCACAAAGCTTCTCGAACTGATCCCGGATGAGGGCGATCAGGGGAGAAACCACCACCGTCAGACCGGGGAGGATCAAGCTGGGGAGCTGGTAGGTGAGCGATTTACCGCCGCCGGTGGGCAGAACGGCCAGAGTGTCGCGCCGGTCGATCACGGCGCGAATGACCTGTTCCTGTCCGGGCCGGAAGTGACGCAGCTCGAACTCCCGCCGGAGCAGGCCGAGCATCTGCTGGCGGTGCTCGTCGGGCGGGGGACCCCGCCGGCGGCGTCGTCGCGGGCGACGCCGAGGGCGCGCGCCCGACGGGCCGGACTCCTCCGGTTTCCGCGTCGCCTCTCTGGCGCTGGGCTCCGTTACAACGGGCGATGCACTCGTCGACTCGACCGCTTCTCCGGGCGCCGCCCCACCGAGAGCCTCCCCCTCTTCGGGAGCGCCACTCGGTTGGGGAGCCGTCGCGTCCGCGGTCGACGAGGCCGTGCTCGATGGGTTCGATCCTCGGCGGCGCCGCCTCCGGCGTCGGTTGCGGCGCGGCCCGGGTCCCCCAGTCTCACTCGGCTCCAGACCACACCTCCGGCTAGGGGTACCCTTCGATTATAGGCCCTTGGGCGCTTTGTCGAGGGCCGGACTCGGGCCGAGGGGTGGTTCCGGCCGGTGCTCGGCCGGGATCCGGGGGAGGGGCCCAGGCCTGGGCCCCCAGCACTGCATGCGCACGCGCGCGAATGCTTTCCGCCACTTTCCGCGTAAAACCTCATACAATATGGGTGGTGGCTCCCACGGGGCTTGGAATATCCTGGGCCCAGGGACGAGCCCCCGGAGTCTGGGAGCTACGAGGTCGAGATGGCGCGAATCCTGGCGGCGGCTCTGGTGGTGATCGCGGTAGCGGTCGGTCCCGGCTTGGCGCGAGCGATGACCCTGGCAGATGTCCCGGGCTTCGACTCCCGTGACGGCACGGTCTCCTTCGACAACTTCGAGGTCTTTCAGACCGGATCACTAGAGGATCTGGACCTCACGTCGATCCTCGTAGTGCCGACGGAGAGCGGGTTCGGGTTCGGTCTGATCGGACCGCTCTCGGCGAATGGGGGGGAGATCGGGGACCTCCTCGTCCGGTTCGACGTCCACGCCACCGACCCCGACGAAAAACCGATTAAGTGGGCCCGCCTGTGGTTCGATGGCTCTGCCTCGGGGGTCGGTGCTGGAGCCAGTGTCACCGAGACGTTCGAGGGGATCACGGACGATCACAATTTCGTCTTTGCGATTGGCCAGCTGATCGTGGATCCCCCGCCGGACCCCGAGGACGAGCTGCCCCCGGTGGGGGACTGGGAGGACTTCGTTTACTTCGGCGATCC
>DAOUZG010000264.1 GCA_030665705.1 Deltaproteobacteria bacterium
GTAAGGTCAACGAGATCGATAACAGGGGAAGCACCTTCTACCTGACCTTGTACTGGGCACAGACCCTGGCCGCGCAGAACAAAGATGCAGAGATGCAGGCGCGTTTTGCCAAGGTGGCCAAAGAGCTTGAACAAAACGAAGCCAAGATCGAAAAAGAGCTTCTCGCCGCTCAGGGACAAGGTGCCGATCTGGGTGGCTACTACCTGCCCGACGATGAAAAGGCGGAAAAGGTCATGCGTCCCAGCGCGACCTTCAATGCCATCATCGACGCCATGTAGAGCGAAATCACGGCGCCGGCGCGGCACCCTGGAGCTGCCTCAGCCGCTCCACGGCCATGACCGCGACGGCAACCTGCAGGTTGTATGACCGGATGAACCCCTGCATGGGCAGGCGCACCGTCTCGTCGCACTGTTCGAGCAGCGCGTGCGGGATCCCGTGCTCCTCCGCCCCGACGACGAGAAGGACGGGGCCGGTGAGGTCGACCTCCCAGGGGGCGCGGCGCCCGACGTCCTCGATCCCGATCACGGTGAACCCCTTCGAGCGAGCCTGCTCGAGCGACGCCTCCCACCCCGCCCACACGACCGGCATATACCAGTCGGCACGCATCGATGCGCGCAGCGCCTGGCGTCTTCCCTCGTGGTCGAATGCAGCAGCGACGACGATCCCGTCGGCCCCCGAAACCTCGGCGGTCCGCATCGCAAAGCCCGCGTTCCCGGGGTACGTGACGTCGACCAGGAGCCAGACCGCCCCTCGCCCCTGGAAGAGCTTCTCGAGTGTCGGCTCGGGCCGTTCTCCGACGAGGGCCAGGACATCGGCTGCGGGTCGAACCCGACTCAGGCGCCAGAGGACGCTGGCGCCGGCAGGCCGCACTCGGATCCCGAGTGCACGTGCGCGTTCGACGAGTGCGACGATGCTCGGGTCGGTGCATCGGCTGCGGTAGAGGATCAGCCGGACCGGCTCACGCTGGTCCAGCGCCGCGTTGATCTCGGCCGGACCGGCCAGCTGACGGACGGACGTCCGGCCCGGCATGCCCGCTCCTCGTTGCTCGCTAGTCTGCGACCTGGCTGAAGCCGAGGTCCCGAAGGGCCTTGCGAACCACGGTCGCAGAGGAGTCCAGCGCGGCCGGATCGGGATTCCGCTCGGCATTCGCAAAGTCCAGATCGTGAAAGCCCCAGATCGGAACCACGTGGAGGTGGACATGGGGCACCTCGAGGCCCGCGATCAGGAGTCCGACTTTGCTCGGGTTGTAGGCCCGCTCGAGCGCCTGCCCGATATGCTGCGAAACGGTCGTGAGGTGCCGCATCAGGTCCGGCGACAGGTCCACCCAGTGGTCGACCTCTTCGATCGGGACAACCAGCGTGTGCCCCGGCTTCAGCGGGTTGATCGACAGGAATCCGACGCAATCACCGTCCCGCCACACGAAGCGGGCCGGCAGCTCCCCCCGGATGATCTTCGTGAAGACGCTAGCCAACCTTCGCCTCCTCTCCGATCCGGCCCCTAGCTTAGCCGGACCCCGGGCAGTTGCACGTCTCGAGGCGGAGGATGGGGGCGGGCTCGGGCCCCCACGCGCCGATGTCCGTCGGGCCGTGCTACGCGCGCGCGTCGGCGGGGGCGACATTCGCCGGCCGCCACTCGATCACGTGACGCGGAGGGCGCCGGACGTCCCAGACGACTCCGAGCTTCTCGAGCGCTCGGATCAACGTGTAGGTCGGGTCGAACTCCCACCAACGAAAGCCGAGCTGAGCACTCGAGCAGAAGAAGTGGTGGTTGTTGTGCCAGCCCTCCCCGCCCGTCAGGACCGCCAGCCAGAGATTGTTCCGAGAGGTGTCGGTCGTGGGGTACCGGCGCTTCCCGTAGACGTGAGCCAACGAGTTGATCGAGAACGTTCCGTGCCAGAGTAGGACGGTGCTGACCAGGAACCCCCAGACGAAGCCCGAGATCCCGTCGATCGCGAACATCGCGAGACCGAAGGCGAAGCTCGGAACGTGCTTGTGGCGATCGAGCCAGCGTAGCTCCGGGTAGGCTGCCATGTCGCGAATCACTTCGACGGGTGTGTCGGAGTAGCGCGGTGCGAGGATCCACCCCATGTGGCTCCAGAGGAATCCACGGCGCACGGGGGAGTGTACGTCGTCGGGCGTGTCCGCGTACCGGTGGTGGTTCCGGTGATGGCCGGCCCACCAGAGCACCCCCTTCTGCACGCTCGTCTGGGCCCAGAAGGCCAGCACGAGCTGAAACGCGCGTGAGGTTCGGAACGTGCGGTGGGCGAAGTATCGGTGGTACGCCAGCGAGACTCCGAGGATGCGGAAGTAGAAAGCCGCCGCGCAAAGAACGAGATCCCCGGCGGATGGAGGCAGCAGGAGTACCCCCACCAGGGCGGCGAGGTGCAAGCCCCAAAAGTGCCAGGCACCCAGCCAGTCGATGACCTGCCACTCGGCTCGTGGAAGCCGCGCAATCCCCGGCACCTCGAGGGTGGGAACGCTCGGGTGCGAGAAGAGATCGGTCTCGGTCGTCTCGCTCACGCTGGTCATTTCGGAGGACGGTAGCCTCCTCCGTAGGGCTCGACCGTCAATAGTTCTGTCAAACCGGCTCGTCTTCCAGGCGGTATCCGAGAGAGCGGACGGAGACGAGGTACCGCGGCCCTGAGGGGTCCGGCTCGATCAGCTTCCGGAGCCGGTGGACGAACGTATCCACAACCCGCGTCCGCGTATCGGGCCGCAGCCCCCAGACCTCCTCGAGGATCTCTCCACGACTCACGTTCTTGCCCCGCCTGCGGCAAAGGAGCATCAGCAGCCCGAGCTCTTTGGCCGTGAGCGGAAGCCGCTTCCCCTCCTTCTCGAGCTCGTACCGCTCCGGATCGACCAGGACCGCCCCGATCCGGAATGGACCAGGGGCCTCCTCGCGCGGGGCACGCCGCAGGAGCGTCCTCACGCGTGCAAGGAAGACCGGGAGAGAGAACGGCTTTGGCAGGTAGTCATCCGCGCCGGCGTCAAGCCCGGCAACCACGTCTGACTCGGAATCGAGGGCCGTCAGCAGGAGAATCGCGATCGAGGCCCCCTCTCCTCGAAGCATCTTCAGGAGGTCGAGTCCC
>DAOUZG010000167.1 GCA_030665705.1 Deltaproteobacteria bacterium
CACCTTGTACTCGCCGAAGTTGACCCTGAAGCCGGTGAAGTAAGTGAACGCGGAGTAGATCAGTCCGAGCGAGTGCGGGAAGCGGATCTCCTCAACAAGCTCGACGTCGTTCCCCCGTCCTACTCCCCAACTCCCGGTGGCCCACTCGCCCACGCCGTCGATCGTGAGAATGGCCGCTTCCTCGAAGGGCGAGGGGTAGAACGCCGAGGCGGCGTGCGACTCGTGATGCTCTGCGAAGAGCACCTCGCCCTTGTACCCGAGGGCCTGACTGATCTCGTGCGGGACGAAGAGCTTCTCCCGGAGCCACAGCGGCATCGCCCTCACGAAGTTCCGCAGGCCCCGCGGGGCCACGCGGAGGTGGGTCTCGAGGATCCGCTCGAACTTCAAGAAGGGCTTGTCGTAGAAGGCGACGTAGTCGAGGCCCTCGGAGCCGATCCCCCCTTCCTCCAGGCAGAACCGTGCCGCGTGGACGGGAAAGGACGGATCCCCCTTCCGGCGCGTGAAGCGCTCCTCTTCCGCCGCAGCGACGATCTCGCCGTCTCGGAGGAGACAGGCGGCACTGTCGTGGTAGTAGGCAGAGATTCCCAGGATATTCACGATTACCCCGCGTTCCGGCAGAAGGTTCCGCGTTGCCCATTTTGGGAAACGGAGGTGCACTCGTCCAGCGGCAGCGCTCCGGCCCGGGCGGAAACTTCGCGCGAAACCCACCGCCACCAAACGGAAAAATGGCCTCTTCCCCCGCCGGTACACGGCTTGCTACGATGCCGGGTATGCGTTTCCCAAAGATCCTCTACTGGCTAGGTTTCCTCTGGCTTCTCTCCCCGGCAACGACCTTCGGAGACACCCTGAAAGTTCTGCAGTTTTTCCAGGACGGGTGCGCGGCGGTCTCCCCGCCCACGGCGTTCTGCGAGGGGGGCGACAAGGCTGGGGCGCGCTGCACGCCGCAGCCGGAGTTCGATCCGGACAACCCGAACTTCTCGAGTGACTGCTGCGTGGATCTCGACGCTTGCTTCACGAACGACCCGGACAACGCGTGCACGCCGACACGGCTGAGGTGCACGGCCGGAAACGAGGGAACCGCCTGCGCGACGGACGCCGACTGCGATACCTCGGTCTGTCTCGCGGGCGACCCGTTTCTCCTAGGCGAGCCGTGTCTTGCGGACCTGCAATGCGGCGACTTCCCCATTTGTACTGCTGGAGATCCCTTCATGATCGGGGAGGAGTGCGAGATTGACGAGGACTGCGACGACTTCGACAACGGAGGGGTATGCACCCCCCCCAGATGTGGCGACACGGGAGATGGGGTGTGCGGTGTCGGTGACGACGCCGTCTTGGGGAACGTGATGAACGTAGACGGCGAAACCGCACTGCTCGCGGTGGCGCAAGGCTTCAGCATCATCCCGCAGCCCTCCTACAGGAAGGACAAGCGGCTGAACATCGACTTCGAGTATCAGCTCGTCGATCGGGGAGATCTCGTCCAGATCGATCCGGAGTACTGCAAGCTGCCTTTCCAGGTGCAAGCTCCGATCACACCCACCGCGGGGATGCTGCAGAACGGCACGGGCGGGGGCCCGTAGCCCCCTCCCTCTTCGGGCCAGCCCGAGTCTCGCACCGGGTTTAAAAGACCGCGATCGGGTTGACCGGGGACGCGGTGCCCCGGAGCAGGACGAGGGGGGCGACCGTCAGGAGAAACGCCCAACGCCCCTCTTCCCTACACGCGCGGGCCAGCTTCTCCAGGTCCAGGTTGTCGAGCAGGTGAAGCCCCATGGCTACGATCGCGACCTGGTGGATGGGCAGGTCGACCCCGTCCACGCGGGAGGGGATGACGTCGGAGACGCCGTCGCACCCCAGAGCCGCGACCTCCCGCTCGTAGAGCCAGGGCAGGCAGGAGGCGTCGAGACCGGCGAGGCGCTCCCTCGGGTCCCACGGGCCGCCTGCCTCCCGGCACGCCCACCGGCCCGTGTAGAGGAGGAGCAGATCCCCCGAGCCCACGGTGAGTCCCCCGTCTCGCTCCGCGCGTTCCAGGTCGTCCCAGAAGATCGGATCACCCGGCTCGAGGAACGGGACACCGCGCGCCCGAGGGATGTCGAGGAGCACGCCCCGCGTGACGATCCCCGCCTCGAGCTCGTGAATCGCAAGCTCGAGTGCGCCGTGGGCGGTGATCCGCTCGGCCGGGTATCCGTTGTAGAGCTTCCCCTCGTGGAAGATGTGGGAGAGGGCATCGAGGTGGGACGTCGCGAATCCGTGTGGTGCCATCGCGAAGTAGTCCCCGCCCCACCCTTCCGTCGCGGTGCCCACCATGAGATGGACTACCGGGTTGGGGTTCTCGAGGCTCGGCTCCGTCGGGAGGGCACGTGCACACGGGACGGTGCGACCCGACTGGACGAGTCGGGCGGCCGCGACCCGATGCTCGGGCGTGACGAAGTTCAGGGTGCCGAGCTGGTCCCGGGCCCCGAAGCGTCCCCAGTTCGAGAGCTTCTCGTGAAACGTCTGGACCTCTTCCGGCTTCAGAGCAGGGCGTGTCGCGCTCATCCTCCCAGCTTACGCGCCCCAGCGCCTGCCCACATGGGGGCTAGACTTCCACTCAGGTAGGGGGGTCGGGTGCGGAGGAATCGGAGGGGATCGAGGGTTGAACGAGGCCGTCCGCCGGACGTTTCTCACACCACGCGAGGTCCCGGGCTGCCTCGTGGGAGCCCTGCGCGGGGATCCGGTCAGCCTGCGGCGGATCCTCGGCGGCCGGCGGAGCGGGCGGATCGGCGCTGCTCTCCTCGCGGTAGGGCTCCTGGCCGCCTTCCCGTTGCTCTACCTCCCGGTGGGTCTAGGGATCTACCTCGGCCTGGCTGCGCTGCTGCCCGGCTGGCGCAGCGCCACCCCCCACCTCCGCTTCGACGAGCGGCTGCGCCTCACCGCCTGGACGACGGGACCCGTGCTCCTCGCCTTCGCGCTCCTGCGCTGGTTCTCGCCCGGGGGCCTGGTGCCCGGCCTCATCGGATTGGTGCTGGGACAGGCCCTGGTGCTTCGGGGACTCAGGAGCGGTCTCCGGTAGCCTCCGCATCGGAGGTCTCCGGACCGCTAACGGGAAGCTCGATTCGAAAGACCGTCCCGTTCTCTCCGGTGCTACGAAGCCTGATCCGCCCACCATGTCGCTGCACGATTCCGTGGCAGATCGCGAGCCCGAGCCCGGTGCCCTCTCCGACTTCCTTGGTCGTGAAGAAGGGCTCGAAGATCCGGCTGCGGGAATCGGGCGGGATGCCCGAGCCGTTGTCCTCCACGTCGATCCAGACGTAGCTGCCCTCGACGCCCGTGCGAACCACGATCCGCGTTGCGCCGGCGTCGCACGCGTTCAGGACGAGGTTCATCAAGACCTGGTTGATCTGGCCCCCATGACAGCGGACCGTCGGAAGCTGGCCGAACTCATGGACCAGCTCCACCTCTCGGAGGTGGGGCGCCACGACATCGAAGGTCGTCCGGAACCCCTCATGGAGGTCCGTCTCGGCCAGACCCTTCTGATCGACGCGGGAAAAGCTCCGGAGCGCCTGGACGATTCCGCGGATGCGCTGCGTCCCCTCCTGACCCCGCTCCAGCAGCTGCTGGATGTTTCGACGCGCCTCCTCGGCCTGCTCCCGATCGTCTGCCTCGACGGCCCCGAGCAGGCGATCGAGCTGCTCTCGGATGAGGTGGAGGTTCGCGTGGACGAAGGCGACCGGGTTGTTGATCTCGTGCGCCACACCCGCAACGAGCTGACCGACCGAGGCCATCTTCTCCCGATGGGCGAGGGCCGCCTGGGTCTCCTGGAGCTCGCGCGTCCGCTCCTCGATCCGCGCTTCGAGTGTCTGGTTGAGCCGCGTGATCTCCTCGTAGGCGAAGGCGTTCTCGATGGCGACCGCGGCCTGGTTCGCGAGAGTGCGAAGCGTCTCGCGGTCCTCGAGCCGGATGGGGTCTTTCGTCCGTTTGCTCCCGACACCGACCAGACCCCGAAGGTCCACGCCGAAGGCGATGGGGACGATGAGTTGGATGCCCAGCTCGTCGTAGACGGAACGGCACCGCTCCAACGCCTCCGGCAGCACCTGCTGGGGAAGCTCCTCGTTGGAAAGTCCGACGCGGTGACTCCAGACGAGCTTGACGAGCGGGTGCTCGGAGGGGATGCACCACCCCTCCTTTGCCCGTGTCCCTCGGCAGGCCGCGAGCCGGTAGACCATCCGGTCCTGGTCGAGGAGGAGGACCGCCCCGGACTCGGCGCCCATCGGCCCCGTGATCGCCCAGATGACACGGTCCAGGATCTCGTCGACCGAAAGCAACGAAACCAGAGCCTCGCTGATGGTGCGCACGGTCTGCTGGTAGTAGGCACGGTCCCGCCCGAAGAGCTGGTCCGCGGCGGAGCGGAGACGCTCACGAAGCGGGCTGAACAGCAGCACGAGTCCGAAGATCACCGGGAACGAGACCCAGGGATCGCCGAGCTGGTAGCCCCCGTACAGGGTGCCGGCCAGCGCAACCGCGAGCGCGTAGCTGGCGGTGATCCCCACCGTGAGAAGTCCGTAGACGAAGCTCGATTTCGCAACGTCACGAATCCCGAAGACCTGCTGGCGTAGGATCCCGATCCCGATGACGAGCGGGAACAGCACGAACCAGGCAAAGGCGAGCAGGACGGGAAGGCCCGCCCGAAGGAGGCCCTGAACGAGGAAGACGACGCCCACCGGGATTGCCGAGACCGCGTAGCCGAGCAGTGCGATGTCGAGCCGGTCCCGAGAATCGCGAGTCGGCATGTGCGGACGCGCGAGCCCCAGGTACAGGCCGATGGCGGCGGTCACCGTCAGATTCCAGTAGACGAGCCCGCGCATGGCCGATTCGTGGCCGCGCCCCAGGACGTAGGTCGCCGCGTACGCCAGGAACAGCGCGAACGCAAGCGCGTACGGAACGATCAGGAGTCTGCGGCG
>DAOUZG010000246.1 GCA_030665705.1 Deltaproteobacteria bacterium
CGGAGTTCCGGGTTGCGGGAATGGTCCGTGCCGAGGCGGAGCGGTGCCGCGTGGTCGGGGCCGGCTCGGACCGTGACCACGTCCGGATCGAGTTCGGAGTCGAAGACGTCTACGTGTTCCTCCGAGATCCGATGGGGCTACTCACTCCCGGTCAGATCGAGCGGGTCACCCTCCACGAGATCGGCCACGTTCTCGGGGCTTCGGGTCAGCACAGCCCACTCCGAGGGGACCTCATGTACGCGGCCGCGCACGACCGGCGCGTTCGGGAGATCTCGGAGCACGACCGGAACACCTTCCGCGCGCTCTACCGGATCCGGCCTGGCGAGGTCTACGTGCGAGCTCGTGAGCAGCGCGAGCCGCCGACCCCCGCGGCGCGCAGGGCCCCCCCGAAGCTCGGTCGTCCGATCCGGGACGAGCGCTTCGGGGGGCAGCTTCGGTTCCCCGTTGGCTGGCAGGTGATCCAGACCGAACGGGGATGGGTCGCTGTGGACGGACTTTCCTGGGACTACGACGCGTCGGTCCAGGTTATCGCGTTGCGCGGGACACTCCGGGACTACCTCGCACAGTACGGCCTCGCCTACCTCACCCGTGGGGAGCTGGTGAAGAGTGACTGGCTCGAGCTCGACGGTCGGTCGGTCGCGCGGGTCGTCTTACGCTCCGGCGGACGGACCGAAGAGACCGCCGCGCTCGACTGGGGGCCGGAGTGGGTGTTGCTCGTCATCTCGGACTGCGGGAACGAGAACTTCGACAGGTACCAGTCCTGGTTCCGTTACGTGCTCCTCTCACTGGAGCCCGTGCCGCGGGAATCGGACGCCGCTGGCGCGGCCGGCGCGCAGGCGCCTCGCTAATCCGCGAAGCCGGAAGGGTCCGACGGAGGGTCAGCGGCTTCGGGAGCTGCGCCCCGGGCTGGAAAGAGACAGCGGCGGACGAGGAACGAGAGCAGGAGCGCCCCGCCTAAGAGGGCCGAAGCGCTCCAGAACTGCCGCATGTCTAGCTCTGCGAGGGAGTCCCCGAAGTAAGCGTAGATCGCGCATCTCGGAACGAGTCCTGCGATGACGCCCAGCACGAACGGAACCACGCGCAGGCTCGAGAGACCCGCGGCGGAGTGGACTGCGGTCAGGGGTGTCCCTGGAAGAGCCGTCAGCAGAGCCACCCAAATAGATCCGCGCCTTCCGAGATAGCTGTCCACCTGCGCCACGGCCCCGGATAGACGGCGCTCGACCGCCGGACGCCCGAGGAGGCGCGTAAGCGTAAACGCGAGAAGCGCACCCAGCGTTCCCCCCAACGTGGCCCAGAGAGTCCCGGCAAGGGTCCCGAACAGGACTCCCGCTGCAAGGAGCAACAGCCCTGACGGGATGAGCAGAAACGGCCGGAACACCACCAGGACGACAAAGAGCAGCGGAGCCATGGGCCCGACCGACGCGAGCCAGCGCTGAAGGGCCTTCGCTTCCCACTCGAGCGTGCCGTGAGCGTGCAGCCAGTAGGCCCCGGCGAGTGCTGCACACAGCAGCACGAGTGCTCCGAGGCGAACGAGCGCTCCCCTGGCGCGGGGGCTCACCGGCCCGGCTCTACGACGTGGAGAAGAAGCCCCTTGAGGTACTCCCCCTGGGGATGGTGAAGGGACACGGGATGGTCCGGGGCGGCGCCGAGAGTGGCGAGGCACTGAACCCGCGCACCCGCATCCATGGCGGCCCCGAACACGACCTTCCGGAAGAGGTCCAGATCGATGTGGTGCGAGCAGGTGAAGGTGAGGACGTGCGCATCGGGTGCCGCACATCGAAGCAGACCGAGGTGGATGTCCTTGTACGCACGGCAGGCGGTGGGCACGTCTCGGCGTCGTCGGGCAAACGGTGGCGGATCGCAGGCGACGAGATCGAACCGACGCGTGTCATGGCGAAGAAACTCGTGGGCATCCCCGGAAACGGCTTCGGCTGTGGGCGCGTTCTCCCGCAGAAGCTCGAGTGCGGACTCGGATGATTCGACGGCAACCACCTCCCGCGCACCCCCCTGCAGGGCCGCCGCCGAGAAGGCGCCGGTGTAGGCGAAGAGGTCCAGAGCTCTCTTCTCGCTGGCGAGCGCACGGAACAGGTCCCGCGACTCGCGTTGGTCGAGATAGAAGCCGGTCTTTTGTCCCTGGCGCAGGTCTACGCGGTAGCAGCGTCCCCGCTCTTCGATCGGGATCGGGCTCTCGGGCACGTCACCGATGAGTGCTCGCGCCTCGACGGTCGGCGAGGCCACGCCGGGAGTCAGATCGCCCCGGAGCCAGGCGCCGCGAAGCGACAGGCGGTCGGCCAGGTACCGTCCGACCCGCTCGGCTCGTCGGAGCATCCCCGGACTCGCGACCTTGAGCACCAGCCAGTCCGCGTAGCGGTCGACGATGAGTCCCGGCAACTCATCCGCCTCGGCGTTGGCCAGCCGGATCGCGTTCGCGTCCGCGAGCAGGGGGTGCTTGCTGCGCCAGCCGAGCGCCGCCTCGAGCCGACTCTCGAGCCACTTCTCCGCCGGGTCTGCGGACTCCGAGCCGAAGGTGTGGAGCCGGACGCGGATCTGGGAGTTCGGGTCATAGTCGCCCGTGCCGAGCATCTCCCCATCCGCCGAGACCACAGACACCGTTGCTCCCGGCTCCGGCTCACCCTCCACACGATCGACGCTCCCGGAGAGCACCCAGGGGTGGCGGAGTCGGACGGGCCGGTCGCGGCCGTGGCGCAGGTGGACGGTGCCTTCGGTGCTCATCGGGGTGGGAGATTAGCCCTCCCCTCCGAATCTGGGGAAGCCGCCGTGGGCTCGACCTCCGTGCAAGCCGGCAAACCGGGGTGGGAACGAGAGGCGAGAAACTCCCTTGACGCTTCCCTGCAACTCCCTAAGATAAAAGGGCAATTTGGGGGCGACTGGCTTCGACGGGTGGTGGACGTCGGAGGCTGCGTGTCGAGGTGCCGTGTCCTCGTAAAAAACCCGGCAAGGCAGCAATAACTGCCGACACTAACTACGCTCTCGCTGCTTAACTGACAGCGAGCGTCCTGCGGCCCGACGCCTCCTGAGGTCGTAGGGCGTCATACTAGGGGGCTGGCCCGAACCGATGCCGAGGCGGGGAGGGCGAGAACACACTCGGCTGGCGGCGGATCCACCGGGTCCCGCGGGGGGAGCCGTCGCGAGAACAAAGGTGGGACTACACACGTAGACGCAGCCGGGGAAAGCCATGCGGACGCGGGTTCGATTCCCGCCGCCTCCACCATAACCTCTCGATTTCAAACAGGGTTTTTCACCACAAAATCGGCGACCGACACGCGACCGACAAACTACCCTCGGAGGGGCGGTGT
>DAOUZG010000003.1 GCA_030665705.1 Deltaproteobacteria bacterium
GGGAAGGGCAGCAGGGCCGCGTTCCTCGCGGCGCACGCAGTGAAGGCCGAAGGCCTGAACGGAGTCGGGAAGGGCAGCAGGGCCGCGTTCCTCGCGGCGCACGCAGTGAAGGCCGAAGGCCTGAACGGAGTCGGGAAGGGCGGCTTTGCCGCCCGATAACCCGAAAAGCGAGCTGCGCACGAGCCCTTCGCGTTACGGGCGTGAGCGGTCACGCCCTACGCGCTTTGCTCGCCTCCGGCTCGCTGCGCGCCCCTCCGGGGCTTGCCGCGCGGCGTGCGGGCCGAGGCGCGTACGAAGTAACGCGCCGTCCCGGCAGCCGGGCTCTGCCCGGCGGTAACCGGGAAGGACTCGGCTTTGCCGCCCGATAACCCGCTAAGGCCAGACGAGCCGAGCCGCAGCGTACCCACGTGTAGGTCGGGTAGCCCTCCGCGGTGCCGGGGGGGCTTTAGGGGGAGAGTCCGAGGGCGCGGTCCTGGGCCTCGGGGTCGTCGTTCTCGAACCGGAGGATTCCGAGCTGCTCGAACGCCTCGCGCACGCGGGGCCTCAGCAGCCCGAGTCGCTTGAGGTTCGGGACGACCCGGGCGAACAGCATCTGCCGAAACATCCTCGCCGGGGGCGACCCGAGGACGACCGCTTGAACTTCCTTGGGGTTCCACCCCATCGCATGCGCTATCTGGTCGCCGACGAGGCGATTTCGCATGAGCTCGCAAGCGTAGATGATGAAGTCCTCGCGCACGCGGAGCTCGTTCTCGGGCATGTCCTTGTAGTAGCCGCTCAGGGAGACGACCCCGAACGCCACGTGTCGTGACTCGTCCCTCATCACGTAGTGGATCAGCTCTTTGAGCAGCGGCTCCCGCGTGATCTGGTAGAGGTTTCCGAAGGCTGCCATGGCCAGTCCCTCGATCAGAATCTGCATCCCCAGATACTTGAAGTCCCAGCGACTGTCGGTGATCGTCGCGTCGAGGAGCTCTCTCAGGTTCGCGTTGATCGGCCACTCCCACTCGAGTTTGGTGCGGAGATACCGGCTGAAGACCTCCACGTGTCGGGCTTCATCCATCGTCTGGGTGCTCGCGTAGTACTTGGCCTCGATCCACGGCACGGCGCCGACGAGCTGCGAGGCGACGATCATCGCGCCCTGCTCACCGTGCAGGAACTGCGATAGCTGCAGAGCAATCTGGGCGTGCCGCAGTCGCGCGCGCTCCCGTTCATTGAGCTTCCGGAAGGGCGGGTAGCTCTCGAGTGGATTGATCGCCGGAGGGATGATCTCCCCCTCGGGGTCGACCTCGGTGTCCCATGCGAGCTGGGTGGTGCCGTTCCACTGCTCGCGCTTCGCCTTCTCGTACAGATCGCGCAGGCCCTCCTTGACGCTGCCGTAGTTCCAGGCGTAGCTGGTGTCGAAGGAGGTGAGGATCGTGTCCAGCTCCTGATCGAGCTGGTGGAGATGGTTGACGAGGCTGGCCTCGGACACAGCGAAGTTCCTCCCCCAAAGGGGGCGCCCTTACACAGGCGATACCCGTTCCCGACCAGACAGCCTACGGGTGGCCACCTCGTGCGTCAATCCGCGGATGACCATCGGTCCGTGCCCGCTCAGAGAGAGGTGTAGACCTCCTCGCGTCTGCCGACACGAATCACCCAGACGGTGCCATCGGTCACGGTGTAGATGATTCGGTACTCCCCGGACTTCACTCTGTAGGCACCTCCCGGTGCCCGGAGCTTTCTGCTGTCAGCCGGATAGGGCTGGTCGGGGAGCTCCCGGATCCGAGCCAGCAGCTGCGCCCGAACGTCCTCTGGCATGCCGCGCAGGTAACGGAGTGCATCCCTCGCGAATTCAATTTTCTGTCCAGATTTCACAAAGGATTCGTAGGTCTTCATCGAGACGAGGGCGGCTACGCGCTTCCCGTTCCGGGTGATGATCACCTCCGCGTCCCGATAGGCCACCTCGTTCAGGGTGTCGGAGAAGGCGCGTCTGAGTTCCACGACCCCGATCTCGCGCTTGGGCATGCCGGGCTCCTTCGTTCTGGACAGAGTGGGTGCTCTGCTGTTTGTGTGGCGACGCCGCCCCCCGTTCGTGTGCTATTTCACTTTATTTTACAGTCACTTAGGAGAGTGCATTTCAAAGTGAGCGTTATGTATATAATGATCTAACCATACACAATGTTCACCTCGAGCGCCCCTAGAAGCGCGAAGCTGGGTGCCGATCTCCAGGCTTCTCATCCGACCGGAGTTCACGCCCAGCGGGACAGGTGTTCACGTCCGCGCCACCGGGGCCTAAGCTTTCGCGGGCTTATGAGCGGCACACCTCTTGCGGTCCTCTTCCCCGGCCACGCCGGGGATCCCCATGCCGGGACCGGGGTTCCTCGGAGGGCCTAGGCCGGATGGGGACTGGGGAACGGCGTGCGGTAAACGGGGTGAGGCGTGCGCCGGCCCCATCCGGTGACACCCCGCTGCGGGCCGCACCGAGCGGCACGAAAGAAGGCACCCCGGGAGGCCCTCACGCGCAACTACGGGGAGTCTTCCTCGTTGTCGAGGGAATCGACGGATCCGGTAAGAGCGATCAAGCGAGATTCCTGGCGGACTGGCTCGAGGAGCGCGGGCTCGAGGCGGTACGCACCCGGGAGCCGACGGATGGCTCGTGGGGTCGGAGATTCCGGAGCTGGGCGAGCGGCGGCTCGGAGGCCACACCTGAAGAGGTCCTGGAGTTTTTTCTGGAAGACCGAGCGGAGCACGTCGAGCAGGTGATCCGCCCCGCCCTCGAGGCCGGGAAGGTGGTCGTGTGCGATCGCTACACGCCTTCCACCCTTGCCTACCAGGCTGCACACGGCGTGGATCGGGGGATACTCGCGGCACGGATCCGGGAACGCGCCTTTCCCGAGCCGGACCTGGTCATCTGGCTCCGCGTTCCCGTGGCGGCGGCGCTTGCACGCAAGGGCGAGCAAGCGACCGAGCGGTACGAGAAGGGGAGGTTCCTCGAGCGTGCGGACGCAGAGTACGCGCGCCTCGAGCTCCGAGAGGTCTGCGGAACCGGGAAGCGGGAGGAGGTCGCGGTCCGGATCCGCGCGCACGTCGTGCCGCTTCTCGAGAAGCGGGGGTTTCTCAGGGGAGAGTAGGCGGCGGGGAAGGGCCGGGACCCGGCGAGGCTCCACCCAACTCGCGGCAGAGTGCCAGCCCGAACCCCACGCAGAGGGCCGCCGGGGCCAACCACGTGAGCGGGGTATGCGAGGCGGTGGTGTCGTCGAACCCGGGAATTCCGAACGTGCCCACGGTTGCGAGCAGCGTGACCAGACCGAACAGGACGTTGAGCCCGAGGGCGGGGAGCAGCGACCCGGAGGAGTGCCGAACGAAGCCGAGCAACAGCGCCCCCGCCGCAATCGACGGCGCGACGTGCGGGCCGCGGACCAGGAATGCGGCCAGGCCGTTGAGCGCCGAGGTGAGCAGGATCGCTCGTCGCACGCCGACCCGGCGAACGAGTCCGGGTTGGAGTAGCCCGCGAAAGAACAGCTCCTCGGTTGTGGGGAGCACGAGCATGAGTACGACTCCCCACTCGAGGACGGCCAGAAATCCTTCCGGGCGTGCTGGCTCGCCCATCTCCTCGGGATAGGGAAAGAAGTGGATCACGATGTTGTGGAGTTCGCTCGTGAGGAGCAGACCGGTACACAGAAAGGGTACGGCGAGCCAGGCTCGGGGCGGGGCGCGGACTAACCCGAGTGCGGAGGCGGGCGAACCGGCGAGTCGCGGTGCGCCGAGGGCAAAGGCGAGTCCGAAGGCCGGAATCGCGGACATGCCGAGGAACGCCACGCGGCCTCCGTAGTTGCCGACGAACAGCAGGAGCAGGAACCCTTGAAGGATCGAGGCGAGGAGCGTGAGCGCCACCGCCTGTCTGATAGACGGAAACGGCTCGACCTCGGGCTCGATCTCGGAGGTCATCGACCGAAGAGCATCGGCCGCAGCGCCTGGCCGGTATGGGAGAGCGGGTTGTTCGCGACCTCCTCGGGGGTACCCTCGACCACGATCTCGCCTCCCTTGTCTCCCCCTTCCGGACCGAGGTCGATGATGTGGTCGGACGTCTTGATCACGTCCAGATGGTGTTCGATCACCGCGACCGTATTGCCGCGCTCTACGAGGCGGCTCAAGACATCGAGGAGATTCTCGACGTCCGCAAAGTGCAGTCCGGTGGTGGGCTCGTCGAGGATGTAGAGGGTCCGACCGGTGGATCGCTTGGAGAGCTCCTTTGCGAGCTTGATACGCTGGGCTTCGCCCCCCGAGAGAGTGGTTGCCTGCTGCCCGAGGTGGATGTAGCCGAGTCCCACCTCGGAGAGGGTGCGGAGACCGTTGCGAACCGACGGAATGTGCTCGAGGAAGTCGAGCGCTTCCTCGACCGTCATATCGAGCACGTCGGCGATCGACTTACCCTTGAATCGGACCTCGAGTGTCTCTCGGTTGTACCGTCGACCCTGGCACTCCTCACACGTCACGAAGACGTCGGGCAGGAAGTGCATCTCGATCCGGATGATCCCGTCGCCCTCGCAGTGCTCGCAGCGTCCTCCCTTGACGTTGAAGCTGAACCGCCCTGGACGGTAGCCTCGCGCTCGACTCTCCGGGAGCTGCGTAAAGAGCTCGCGGATCCCGGTGAAGATGCCGGTATAGGTCGCCGGGTTTGAGCGCGAGGTACGGCCGATCGGCGACTGGTCAACGTTGATTACCTTGTCGATGTGCTGAATTCCGTTGATCTTGGCGTAGCGGCCCGGGCGCTCCTTCGACCCGTAGAGACGCTGGGCCAGCGCGCGGTACAGAGTGTCGGTGATCAGCGTCGATTTTCCGCTGCCCGAAACCCCGGTTACGACCGTGAAGACCCCGAGCGGAATGCGCACCGTCAGGTTTCTCAGGTTGTTCTCGGACGCTCCGATGATGGTCAGGAACTTGTCTGAGCCGGGCCTTCGTCGTCTGGGAACCGGAATCGAGAGCTTGCCCGTGAGATAGGCGCCTGTGAGGGAGCGAGGGTTCTTCAGGATCTGCTTCGGGGGGCCCTCCGCGACCACCTCTCCGCCGTGGATCCCGGCTCCTGGACCGAGGTCTATGATGTGGTCCGCTGCACGAATCGTCGCCTCGTCGTGCTCCACCACGAGAACCGTGTTCCCCATGTCCCGGAGGGAGATCAGCGTGTCGAGCAGGCGGCGGTGATCGCGTACGTGGAGCCCGATCGACGGCTCGTCGAGGATGTAGAGCACCCCCACGAGAGCGGACCCGATTTGGGTGGCCAGCCGGATGCGCTGGCTCTCTCCCCCCGACAGCGTTCCCGAAGAGCGCTCGAGGGTGAGGTAGTTCAGGCCCACACTCTCCAGAAACCGAAGCCGCTCCTTGATCTCGCGGAGAATGCGATCCGCGATTTTCTGTTCTTGCGTCGTCAGGGGCAGCTTCTCGAAGAACTGCATCGCCTGCGAGACGGTAAAGCACGTGACTTCGTGAACGCGCGTCTCCTTGACTTTCACCGATCGCGCCTCGGGACGCAGGCGTGCCCCCTCGCACTCGGGGCACTCGGTCGCGTTCATGTAGCAGCGGAGATCCTCCCGGACGGTATCGCTCTCGGTGTCCCGATATCGCCGGTCCAGGTGGCCCACGACCCCCTTCCACGGTCGACGGAACGTGAACTTCGTCCGACGACCGAAGCGAAATTCGATCTCCCCCTTAGAGCCGCGGAGGATCTGCCGCCGTACGCCGGCGGAGAGCTTCTTCCACGGGGTATGGAGATCGAACCCGATGTGGTCGGCGACCGCCTCGAGCATCCGTCGGTAGTAGCTCGTGTGGTGGCCGCGTCTTCGGAACGGCGCAATGGCTCCCTCGGCAATCGAGAGGTTCGGGTCAGGGACCATCAGCTCGGGATCGAAATAGTCCCGCGTGCCGAGGCCGGCGCACCCGGGGCAGGCCCCGTGCGGGTTGTTGAACGAGAACATCCGGGGGTTGATCTCGGGAAAGCTCGCGCCGCAATCGAGACAAGCTGCGTGCTCGGAAAAGAGCACCTCCTCGCGTCCCGGTCCGATGTCGACCTTGGCGAAACCTCGGCTCTGCCGCAGCGCGGTCTCCATCGACTCGGCCAGGCGCTGCTGGGCATCCGGTCGCGTCACGAGGCGATCGACCACGAGCTCGATGTCGTGACGCTTGTTTCGGTCGAGGTCGGGAGGATCGTCGAGCTCGTAGAGATCTCCATCGATACGGGCCCGTACGAAGCCCTGCCTACCGAACTCTCGGAGCTCCTTGCGGTACTCTCCTTTACGTCCCCGCACGATCGGAGAGAGGATCTGAACCCGCGTCCCTTCCGGAAGCTCCAGTACCTGATCGACCATCTGCTGGACCGTCTGCCGCTGGATCGGCCGGTCGCACTCGACGCAGTGTGGGATCCCGACCCGTGCGTACAGGAGACGCAGGTAGTCGTAGATCTCGGTTACGGTTCCGACCGTGGACCTCGGGTTCCTGCTGGTGGTCTTCTGCTCGATGGAGATCGCGGGCGAGAGCCCGTCGATCGAGTCGACATCGGGCTTACCCATCTGTTCCAGGAACTGCCGTGCGTAGGTCGACAGGCTCTCCACGTAGCGGCGCTGCCCCTCGGCATAGATCGTGTCGAAGGCGAGGGATGATTTCCCGGATCCCGACAGCCCCGTGATGACGACGAGCCGGTTGCGCGGGATCCGGACGTCTATGGCCTTGAGGTTGTGCTCGCGAGCGCCGCGAACGACGATTTCGTCGGGCCCCGACGTCATGCTTGCTCTCCAGCAGGCGCCTCTCGCCGGGCGAGTTCCAGAGCCAGGCGCACCGCTTCGATCATCGAGGCCCCGTCCGCCTCCCCGCGTCCCGCGATGTCGAACGCCGTCCCGTGGTCCACGCTCGTGCGCAAGATCGGAAGGCCGAGCGTTACGTTCACCGCGCGGCCGAAGGCATGGACCTTGAGCGGTCCCAGCGCCTGATCATGGTACATCCCGAGCACGGCGTCGAACTCGCCCCGCACCGCTCTCGTGAAGAGCGAGTCTGCCGCAAGCGGACCCCGCGCATCGACGCCGTCGGCACGGGCGGTTTCTACCGCTGGGCGGATGATACGTTCCTCCTCGTCGCCGAAGAGACCTCCCTCCCCAGCGTGGGGGTTCAAGCCGCAAACGGCGATCCGCGGACGCGCGATCCCGAACCTTCGTGCAAGGTCCCGATCGACCACGCCGAGCACCTCGCGGATCCCCTCAGGCGACAGACGCTCGGGTACCTCCCGGAGGGGGCAGTGAATGGTGGCGAGTGCCACCCGGAGCTTTCCGCCGACCAGCAGCATCACGGCGTGCCCGCGGCCCGCAATCTCTTCGAGGAATTCGGTGTGCCCCGGATGGCGGAAGCCGCAACGTGCGAGGATCTCCTTGGAGATGGGAGCCGTAACCATCGCATCGAGCTCGCCCTTCAGGCAGTCGTGCGCTGCAGACTCGATCGCCTCGATCACGCCGGGACCCGCCGCGGGGTCAGGCTGGCCCGGTTCGACCCGTGCGGTCGCAGACGGCTGGCGCTCCACCTCCGGAGGCAGGGCGCCGGCCCGCTCAACAGCCTCGAGGTCGCCGTAAACCCGAAGGCGCGCGGCGCCGTGCGCGCCGGCCTGCACGGCTTGCGCCACGACTTCGGGACCCACCCCCGCTGGATCACCGACGGTGATGCCCAGGCACGGCGTTCGGGATGATCCGTGTCGCCTCACCGCAGATCCGGGGCGATAACCTCGACGTAGCGGTTCTCGCGAAGCTCCTCGAGCCACGGTCCCATCTCCCGCTCCGTCCTCTGCTCTAGAAGCTCCGCGTACAGCTTGTCGTGCATGTCCTCGAGACGCACCTCGGCCGGGTCGAACCGCTCGATGACCTGGATCAGGTTCAGTCCATGACGGGTCTGGATCGGGGGGCTGATCTCACCGAGCTCCATCTCGAACACGTAAGGCGCCAGCTCGGGAGCGACCTCACCTTCTCGGAAGACGGTCAGTCCACCGTCGACGGCGGAAGGCGCCTTCGAGTAGGCGCGTGCGAGGGCGCCGAAATCCCGCCCCTTCGCGGCTTCCTCCCGGATCGCCTCCGCCTCCTTCCGAAGTTCGTCTTTCGCCTGCTCCAACTCCTCGGGGGGCCAGGGGAGAAGGATGTGCCGGACCCTCGCCTGGACGCCCGACCTCCCCATCCGGTAACGGCTCTCGAACAGTGCGGCGACATCGTACTCCGTCACGTCGACGCGGGAACGCACCGCCCCACCGATCACCTTCATCCGAGTGATCTCCGTGGTGATCTGGGTGCGGTACTGCTCACGCGTCAGCCCCTGTTGCTGGACCGCAGTGTAGATCTTCTCGACAGTGACTCCCGCCTCGCGGGCGATGGCCTCGATCGCTCGATCCACCTCCTCCTCCGAGGCGCTGAGCCCGAGGCGGCTTGCCGCGTCCTCGATGAGCTTCGAGTTGATCAGAGATTGGAGAGCCTGCGCCCGAACCTGACGGTGCAGCTCTGGCGGGAGTTCCCCGTGCTCCGCCTGGATCCGCGTCAGGACGGGAGAGGCCGCGCGATCCACTTCCGAGAGCAGGATGACTTTGTCGTCCACGATCGCGGCGATCCCGTCGACCACCTCCGCAGCCGCCGACGCCGCAAGCACAACGGCGAACGCGGCCACCGCGGCCCACCTCATCGCAGGGTCTCCAGCGCGGCTTCGTTGATCCGGATTCGAGCCCTCCGTCGGAGCTCCCGAAGCCAGTTGTCTCTCAGGCTCGTGAACCGGCTCTCTCGGAGCTCCGAGCGAATCTCTTCACCGACCTCTTCGAGCTTCGGCTCGTGTCCGGAGATCGGCTCCTCGAGGCGGAAGATGTGATAGCCGTAAGGTGACTCGATCACATCCGAGACCTCTCCGGGTCGGAGATCGAACGCGCGATCGAACGCCTCGGGAAGCTCGCCCCGGGAGAACGCCGGGAGCAGCCCTCCGTGGCGCGCCTCCGGTCCGAGGCTGTGGGACCGGGCCAGCTCCTCGAAGTCACCCCCCGACCGGAGCTCGCTCAGGACCCACCGCGCCTTCTTTTCATCCTCGACGACGATGTGCCGGACCTGCACCTGTGGAGGTGCCGCGTAACGATCCCTGTGCTCCGCAAAGTGGAATGCAACGGCGCTGTCCGGGACCTCCAGCTCCGAGGCAAGCTCGAGCACTGCCGTTCGGTCCATCACCATCTCGCGCTGAATCTCCTCCCGGAACGAGGGATCGACCGGTCCCCGGTTCTCCCCGAAGAGCCTCCCCAGGAAGGCGTCGATCTCCTCGTCCGTCACCTCGATCCCGAGCTCCTCGGCTCGCCCCAGTACAACCTCCTCGCGGATCAAGCGCTCCAGCTCTCGGAGCATGATCTCCTCGCGCTCCTCTGCGGCGGCCTCCCCGACGGCGGGTCCGAGGCTGTCCTCGAGCGCCTCCAGCGGGATGGTGCGCCCGTTGACCGTCGCGACCCATTCGTCCCCGCCCGTCCCCGGCGTGCACCCTGCCAGGCAGAGAACGACCAGGCCGGCCCGCAGGGGCAGCCTAACGCGGTGGCCGGGTCTCGAAAAGCGCGTCATTGGCGAGAACCGCTTCATCGATGGAAACCCCGAGGCGCTGGCGCCCCTCTTCGATTAGACGCTCGTAGCGCTCCTGCATTTGCTGGCGCTGCAGGATTCGTTCGATCGCCGGCCGGACCTGGTCGAGTTCTCGGGGCACATCGGTCTTACGCTCGTCCAGTACCAGAACGGTCCAGCCCCCAGGGGTAGGGAACGGACCGGCGCGGTCTCCCGGACGGCGCAGCCGATGGGCGTGCGGGGCCAGGTCTCCCGGCACGAGCCCCTGCTCGAACGGACCGATCCGCCCTCCCTCGGATGCCGAGGGGGCCACGCTGTAGCGTGCCACGACTTCCTCGATGGGCGTCCCGGCGGCGATCTCCTCCATCGCCTCGGCTGCCACGGACTCGGTGGGCGTCACGATCTCGCGTAGGTGGAGACGGCTGGTCCGAAAGCGAGCCTGCGACTTCTCGTAGTACGTTCGGATTTCGTCCTCCGTGGCCGCGTACTCACGCACCAGATCCTCGCCGAGGATGCGCCGGAGCGTGTCCTGCTTTCGTCGGTGCGCCTCCCGGTCGATGGCCTGCGCGCGCTCGAGGTACCTCGGATCCTCGAGCAGACCCCGATCGCGCGCAAACCGCTCCGAGAGCTCCAGCGCGATGAGCCGATCAAGCGCACGGCGGCGGTGATCCCCGCTCGATGCGTTGGGACCGGCTCGAAACGGAGGAAGCTCCTCCCGCAGCTCGGTCAACGTGATCTTCCGGGATCCGACGCTGGCGACGATCGGTCCGGCATCCTTGTCCTCGGGCGGCTCGCCCGCGCAGCCCGCACCCGCGAGTGCGATGGCGATGAGAATCCGTACCGCGGCCGCGCTTGCTCTGTTTCTCAACGGCTTCCCCCTGCGGCCCTGCGGCCCTCTTCCGTACTCGGCTGCTCCGGGTCGAGCAGATCGAGCAGTCCGAGGCTCTCGGCGAGGGCATCTTCTCGCTTGCGCAGCGTTGTGCGCACCTCGTGCGCTGGGGTTACCCGGAACGGGCAGCCGGGCTGCTCGAGGAGGCGAGCGAGTCGGTGCGGATCGATTCGCGTGCCGCTGGCCACCCGCACGACCAGCTCGTCCTGCGAGGTCCGGATGTCCTCGATTCCGAGCTGGCGGCATCGGATCTTCAGGCGGATCACCTCGACGAGGTTACGCGTTTCCGGGGGGAGCGGCCCGAAGCGGTCGAGTAGATCCGCCCGCAGAGCGTCGAGCTCCTCGAGGTCTCGCGTCGCGGAGAGCTGCTTGTAGAGGACGAGTCGCTGGTTCACGTCGGGCACGTAGGCTTCCGGGAGAAGCGCCGGTATCGGCAGGCGGATCTCTGGCTCCAGAGCCTCCTCCATGCCCTCCCCCTTCATCTCGGCAATCGCTCGCTCCAGCATCTCCATGTAGAGGTCGTAGCCGACTGCAGCGATGTTTCCAGACTGCTCCGGCCCCAGGAGGTTGCCGGCACCGCGGATCTCCAGATCGTGCGTGGCCAGTCGGAAACCGGCACCGAGGTCGGAAAGGTCCTGGATCGCCTCGATTCGGCGGCGGGCGTCGTCCGTCAGGCTCCCCTCGGGAGGGAGGAACAGATAGGCGTACGCTCGTCGATCGCTGCGTCCGACACGGCCGCGGAGCTGGTAGAGCTGCGCGAGGCCGAAGCGATCCGCCCGGTGAATCAGGATCGTGTTGGCGTTGGGAATGTCCAAACCCGATTCGATGATGGCGGTGCAGACGAGGACGTCGAACTCCCCCTCCAGGAACCGCAGCATTACGCGCTCGAGCTGCTGCTCCGGCATCTGTCCGTGCACCACTTCCATCCTCGCCTCGGGGACGGTCCGGCGAAGGTACTCGGCGATCTCGTCGATCGTCTCCACGCGGTTGTGTACGAAGAAGGTCTGTCCGCCCCTCCGGAGTTCGCGCAGGATCGACTCGCGCACGACGTCATCGGGGAACCTGCAGATCTGGGTACGGATGGCCATTCGGTCCGGCGGAGGCGTCGTAACGAGAGAGAGATCCCGCAGATCCGAGAAGGCCATCTGGAGCGTTCGCGGAATCGGCGTCGCGGAGAGCGTCAGGACGTCGACGAGCTTGCGCAACGCCTTGAGCTGCTCCTTCTGCTTAACGCCGAAGCGATGTTCCTCGTCCACGATGATCAGACCGAGGTTGCGAAACTGGATGTCTCTAGCGAGGAGCCGGTGGGTTCCGATTACAATGTCGACGCGACCGGAGGCCAACCCCTCCCGGACTCGTCGGGCCTCCCGCGGTGGGGTGAGGCGCGAGAGCGCCCCCACCTCGATCGCTGTCCCCTCGAAGCGTTCCCGGAGCGTCCTGGCGTGCTGCTGGCAGAGAACTGTCGTTGGTACGAGGAACGCCACCTGCCGTCCAACCGATGCAGCGACGTAAGCGGCGCGGCAGGCGATCTCGGTCTTCCCGAAGCCCACGTCTCCACAGACCAACCGGTCCATCGGACGTTCGCTCCCGAGATCTCTTAGGACCTCCTCGGTGGCGCGGCGCTGGTCCGGGGTGTCTTCGTAGGGGAAGCGCGCTTCGAACTCCTCGTAGTCCGCATCGGGCGGCGGGTAGCGGTGTCCCTCCATCACCTCGCGCGCCGCGTAGATTGCGAGTAGCTCCTGCGCCATGCCCTCCACCGCCCGCCGCACGCGGCGCTTGGTGCGCTGCCAGGTCTGGCCGCCGAGTCGGTCGAGCGGCGGAGGGCTCCCGTCGGCGCCGCCATAGCGCTGGACGCGGTCGAGCCCGGAAACCGGGACGTAGAGCTTGTCTCCCTCCCCGTACTCGAGCAGCAACAGCTCCTGGGTGATCCCCGCCGCCGTCAGCTGCACGAGGCCCTGGTAGCGCCCGATCCCGTGCTCGGCGTGGACGAGGAAGTCCCCCTCCTGAATCTGGGCGAGCGCCCGAATCGCCTCACCCCGCCGGGTAACCCGGGCGTACCGCGGATGGCGGCGAGGTCCGAAGAGATCCTCTTCGGTAACGACGACGAGCTGCTCCGCCGGTAGGTCGAAACCCTCCTGCAGGGGCGCGATGACGATCTCGGCGGCTCCGGTCTCCGGAAGGGGACCCCAGCCCGGCGTTCCGGAGACGGGAAGGTCGTGTCCGTACTCCCGGAGGATGTCCGCCAGCCGCTCGGCTGAGGAAAGCGAGGGCGAAGCGATCCGAACCCGTCGGCCGGCAGCGCTCCACCCCTCGAGGCGTTGCGAGAGTGGCTGGAGCGCGCGCCCCGAGCCGCGGTGGTCCTGGATCTCGCGCCGGAGGTCTTGGTGGTCGGTGACGTGCAGCAGGACCCGGTCTTCCTCCTGCACCGGATCGGGCGTGCCGAGCCAGTCCAGAAGTACGGGCTTTCGCCGCCCGAGCTCCTCCCACGCCGTGTCATCCGTGAGATACAGCTCGAGCGGGTCGCAGACCAGGCGGTCCTGTCGACTCGCCGCAGCGTGGCCGTCGAAGATCTCCTCCACGTAGGTTCGGGCACGTCGTCGCCCCGCTTCGGGATCGTCCACGATGACGAGCGCCGATTCGGGGAGGTAGTCGAACACCGTCTCCATCTGGTCGTGAAACACCGCCTCCAGATTCTCGGTTCCCGGCGGGGCGTGCCGGCGCGCGAGCGACTCCGTGACCGTGTAGATGTTCGACTCGGGGATTCCGAGGGCCCGTCCGCGGTCCCGGACTCGGTGCCGGAGATCGTCGAGATCCGACGGCATGCGGAAGCCCCGGGGCGGGATCGCCACCGCCGACCTGAGCTCCGACTCCGAACGCTGGGTGACCGGGTCGAACAGACGAATCGAGCCGATCCCATCGAATTCGAACTCGATCCGGATCGGCCGCTCGAGCTGGGGAGGGAACAGGTCGAGGATCGCGCCGCGCACCGTGATCTCTCCCCGCTCCTCGACCAGTGTCGTTCGATGATACCCGGCCGCAACGAGGACCTCGAGCAGCGCATCGCGGTCGACGGTCATGCCGCGTTCGAGGTGCGTAACGCGGGCTCGGAGCTCGCTTCGGGGCAGCACGCGTCGAAGCAGTGCGGACCAGGAGCTCACCACCGTGAGGGGTGTCTCGGGTCCGGCGGCAAGCAACGCGTAGAGCAGGCTCATCCGCCGCCCATCCACCTCCGGGTGAACGGAGAATCGATCGAAGGGAGGCGTGTCGTGGCGCGGGAAGAGGTGGACCTCGCCTTCGCCGCCGAACGTGCGGAGGTCCCGCGCAAATCGCTCGGCGCGTGCGGAGGTAGGACTTACGACGACAAGCGGTCCCCGGTGAGCCTCTCGCAGGCCGGCGGCCAGGAACGCGCCCACACTTCCCCGTACGCCGAGGAACCGCACCCGCTGCTCCCGGCTCGCGACGGTCTCCACCAGCTCCGGCAGTCGCAGAGCCTCTTCTCCTCGAGTCGCCCCGTACACTCGCCCTTGAAGGAACGGGAGGCAAAGGGTCACCGAATATACGGGGGGCTACGGTCCCCTTCCACGCAAGCGCGGACGAGCACCGACTCCAGCAGACGCGAGACCCGTTCCGGATCGTTTCTCGCAAGCGCCCGTCTCCGGGCCTGTTCTCGAACCCGCCTTCGCGCCGGCTCGTCTGCAAGAGCTTCGAGGACGCGTTGTGCAAACGCTCGCGGGGAGCCCGCTCCCGGTACTACGAAGGCGTCCTCCCCATCCACCATTCCGGGGGCGCCGGACTCGACGCAAACCGCCGGAATTCCCGCGACCTGGTAGGCGAGGAGCTTCATCGGGAATCCCCCGGGCAGGGAGCGCGGCACGAGCGCCAGGTCGGCCCGCGTGGGACGGTCCCGAGGGCTCCGCCCGATCCTCAGCTGAACCCGTGGGTCGAAGCCTCTCGCTGCGTCATGAGCTGCGTCAAGCCAAGCCGGGTTTTGGTAAAGATCGCGGTTCCCCTCGTAGTAGAGGGTGCGGCCGTCTCCCGGCTCGACACGGGGCTCGGCCGGGTCCAGCGGAGGAGGGATCACCTCGGTCTTCGGGGTAAGCCCGTTTCGGGGGTGGGGTGCCAGCTCGACCACGGACCGCGCGAGCCGCTCCGCCCAGCGCTCAGCGCGGCCCCCGATCCGGGAGGCCAAGAGGGCGGATCGGGCCGTCATCGCGAGCTCCTGGGCAAAGGTGCTATGACGCACGTATACCGACGGCACCCCGAGAACCCGTGCGGCCAGGTCTGCCACGAGGCCCCCCTCCACGTTGTGACCGAGGATGACGTCGGGACGATGACGCAGTGCTTCAGCAAGGAGAAACGCGTCATCCAGCGCGCGCCGAAACCCAGGCTGAGAGTCGATTCCGCGACCGAGCTGGGGAAGGCCCGTGCGTCGAAGCGGAAAGGGATCAGGACGGGCCCGATCCCCGAAGCGCGGGACCACCACCTCCACGTCGTGCCCGCGCCGTATGAGGCCTAGGGTCGTGCGCTCGACGAGGAGCTGGGAGCCGCGGCCCGCCGGGAAGGGGCAGGCTGCAACGACCATGACCTTCACGGCTGACTCCGTTTGACGCGCGGGCGGGGGAGTCGCCGCCGCAGCTTCAGAAGCTCGCGGACGGCCCGCAGGATGACGCGCGGCCGGGCGCCGGATGGCGAGCCGGCTGCGCGTGGGAAGTGCCGAACCGGAATCTGGCGGATCCGGAATCCCGCAGCGGAGGCCCGGACGAGGATCTCGGTATTGACGAAGGCCCCCACCGACTCGATGGGGATCTCCGTGAGAACCTGGCGGCGGAACAGCTTGAAGGCGCAATCGACGTCCCGGATGTCGAGCCCGAAAAGCCAGCGAACCAGGCAACCCCAGCCCCAGCCCAGAAGCCGGCGGACCCGCGGGTCGCGTCGCGGCGACCGATAGCCGGCCACGATGTCGGCGTCCGCACTGACAGCCAGGAGCTCGGCGAGATCGTTCAGGTCGAACTGGTGGTCGGCATCCGTGAAGAAGACCCACCCCATGCGGGCTGACTGGAGCCCCGTGCGGAGCGCTGCCCCGTAGCCACGGTTGCGCTCATGACGCAGGAGCCGAACTCCCTGGAAGCGCATCACCATCCGGGCGGTTTCGTCGCGGCTCCCGTCATCGACCACGATGATCTCGTGCTCTTTGGAGATCCGCGGGAGGACCTCCTGCGCCTGGGAGAGGATCCGGCCGATGTTCTCGGCCTCGTCGTGGGCCGGGAGCACGAGAGAGATCGAGGGTCGCTGCGTCATCCGAGATACCCCAGAGCGCGAAGCCGCTGTTCGAGGCCGGCCTGCTCCGCTTGCGTCATCTCGGCGGCCCGCAAGGAAGGCAGGGAAGGCGGGGTTTCGGCCACCCCGTTGGCCCAGCGGGGCGTTGTCCCGAGCACTTCCAGGGGCTGGCCTTCCATCCAGGCCGGGATCGCGAGACCGAGGTGGGCAAGGAGGGTGGGGGCGAGGTCCCCGATCCACGGAGACCGAAGCTGTCCCGAACCGGGAAAGCCCTTGCCTCGAGCCAGGATGACGCCCTCGGGCCGGTGGGCTCCGTTCAGCCCTGCTCCCCGTTCTCCATCCAGCTCGTCGTCCGCGAGCGATCGGAGGGAGGGACCCGCATACGCGGGGGGTGTCCGCGCCGGCGAATGACGCAGATCCAGAAGGAGGTCGGGCGCGCGTCGTCGCAGCGGGCCCCGGTAGAGATCGTCCCGATAATAGACCCGACGAACGGCCTCCCATCGGCGCAGGCGCCGCACGAGCTCGTCCCGGCAGCTCGGTTCGAGGACCCAGATGCCGGGGAGGGTGCTCGACTCGTCCGAGAAGGCGGCCGACCGCGCGAGATCGAGCGACCCGATTCGAGAGGCGCTCTCGAGCGAGGACACAGGCCCCTCCCGGAGCCACCGGAACACCCTTGCCTGAAGCTCGCGCGGGAGACCTCGGATGGCCCCGCGCCGGAGGCGGCCAGCCCAATCGGTCGAGGCCGGGCGGCGCACCAGGTAGCCCTGCTCCTCGAGCCAGCGGTTCAGGTAGCAGAGCCGGGCGCTTGCCGGGCCCATCCCGTGGTCGGAGAGCACGATCAAGTCGGAGGCGGCGCAGGCATCCCCGAGCCGCGTCACGGCCCCATCCAGTGCGTCATAGACCTCCGGTAAGACGCGCGCACGGTCGGCAGAGGAGCCATCGTAGCGTGGAGAGGCCGGGTCAGCGTATCGAAGGAAGTGGTGCCCGGCCGTGTCTGCGGCCTGGAAGTGAACCAGTAAGAGGTCCCAGTCTCCTTCCCGGAGTACCGCGAGCGCCTGCTCGACCCTCCGGTCGATCGAGGCGAGGATCCCCCGCGCGGCTCGGCGGTGCCAGGAACGCCCCTTCCGTCCTTCGGGAACGGTCGAGGTGCGCAGGTCGACCCCGCGCCGCCGCAGTCTCCTCCAAAGCTCGGGCGGGGTCTGGGCCCGACCGTCCGGAGCGCCGGTGAAGGGTGAGTCGAAGCCCGCCAGCACCGCTCCGTGTTGCAGGGCGGGCACCGGATAGGTCGTCGGGACCCCCAGACTGCAGACACGCCGCCCGCCGGCATCCGCGAGTTCGAGAAGCGTCGGGACGCCACGATCGCCGGCGTTTTGAAACCGGATGCGGTCACCCTCGAGGCGTGTGAAGTCGAAGAGCCCGTGGCGCCCGGGGCCGACACCGGTAAGGAAGGTCGACCAAGCGGGCACGGAGACCGGCGGGAACGTGCTCCGAAGGCGTCCGGCCCACCCGCGCGTGGCGATCGCGTCGAGGGCGCGCATCCTTCCCTCCCCGCGGAAGCGTTCGAGGAGGTCCGGGTCCAGCCCGTCTAACGCCAGGACCAGGATCATTCGGCTCTCCTCCGGGTTGCGTCCCCCGTGCTCGGACGTCGCGCCCTCGTGGCCGTCCCGCTATAATGCCGCGCCCTTGCGGCGTCGTCTGCCATCTGCCTTCGTCGAGCCTTTGTCGAGGAGTGGTGGCTCGACCCTGTGGGGTGCCGCTCGGCGTGGCCACGAGGAGACGCCGTGGGCGGCGAGAGAGGGAGCGCGTCATGCCTCTGGAGTTGCTGGGCCGGAAGGTCGGGATGACCCAGATCTTCACCGAGAGCGGGGACCGGGTATCCATAACGGTCGTCCAGGCCGGACCTTGCACGGTGGTGCAGAAGAAGACGGAGGAGAGCGACGGCTACTGCGCCGTCCAGCTCGGGTTCGAAGATCGGAAGGAGAAGCACACCTCTCGCCCGCTGCTCGGGCATTTCAAGAAGTCCGAGTTGTCTCCCAAGCGGTTTCTCTACGAGGTGCGGATGATGCCCGATGAGGCGAGTGAGCTCGCAGTCGGGCAGGAAGTCGGGCTCGAGGGCACGTTTGAAGAGGGTCAGAGGGTCGACGTGACCGGCCAGACGAAGGGCCGAGGCTTTACAGGCGTGATCAAGCGCTGGCACTTCTCCCTCCAGGGGCGCAGCCACGGCACGCATGAGTACGCGCGACACGGCGGCGCGATTGCGGCCGGCACCTACCCGGGCCGGATCTTCAAGGGCAAGAAGATGGCCGGGCATCACGGGGCGGAGCGCAGGACGACCCTAAACCTCCGGGTCGAACGGATCGATCCGAGCCGAAACCTCCTCTTCCTCCGCGGAGCGGTTCCGGGTCACCGGGACGGCCTCGTGCGGATCCGAACCGCGGTCCGCTCCTCGAAGGAGGGCTAGCTCGCGACGTCGCGCTACGAGCCGCGTGACTCCTTCTTCCGACGCGCCCGCGAGGCGGGCTATCGATCCCGTGCGGCGTACAAGCTCATCGATCTGCTTCGCCGTCTGCCACAGGTGCGTCCGGGAGCCGCCGTCGTCGAGCTAGGATCCTGGCCGGGCGGGTGGCTCCAGGTTCTCGGCGCGCGCGTGGGTTCGCAGGGACGGGTGGTCGGCGTCGACACCCGCCCACTCGATCCGCTCGGCGAGCCGGTCCAGCTCCTCGAGCTCGACTTCACGCACCCCGAGGCCCCGGAGCGGGTTGCCGAGGCGCTCTCCCGCCCCGCAGACGCGGTTCTCTCCGACGCCGCACCCCATCTCACCGGCGTGCGGGAGGTCGACCGGGCCGCGCTCGAGGAGCTCCAGGAGGCGGCCCTCGCGGTCGCGGATCGAGTGCTCCGTCCAGGCGGGGGCCTCGTGCTGAAGGGATTCCCGGGGCCGGAGAGCGACCGGATGCGCAAGCTCCTGCGGTCACGGTTCGGGACGGTTTCCGAGGTGCGTCCCGAGGGGAAGCGTTCGACCTCGAACGAGTTCTACTGGGTCGTGGGTGGGGGTCGCTCTAGGCCGAGCCGGCGCCGTACTCGTCGAGGAAGGACTGCTTGAAGGCGCGGAAGCGCCCCTCGCGGATCGCCTCGCGAGTCTCCTGCATCAGACGCTGATAGAAGCGCAGGTTGTGAATCGCGCCCAGCACGGTGCCGAGAATCTCGTTCGACGCGTAGACGTGGTGGAGATACGCCCGGGTAAACGTTCGACACGCGTAGCAGTCGCACGAGCGGTCGATCGGGTACGCGTCCCGACGGTAGCGGCGCTGGTTCACCCGGATGCGACCCCGGCGCGTGAATAGCGTTGCGGAGCGCGCGTAGCGCGTCGGGATGACACAGTCGAACATGTCCACTCCGCGCTCCACCGCTTCGAGGAGGTCGTGCGGGAGCCCGATCCCCATCACGTATCGTGGGCGGTCTTCCGGTAGGAGCGGGACGGTCACCTCCAGCACCCGCACGAGCTCGCCTAGGCCCTCCCCCACCGAGACGCCCCCGATCGCATAGCCCGGGAGGTCGAGCGCGCAAACCTCTCGTGCGCACGCTCCGCGGAGATCGGGATAGACGGAGCCCTGGACGATTCCGAACAGCGCTTGCTCGCTCTCGCCGTGGGCCGCGACACAGCGTCGGAGCCACCGCAGGGTGTGCTCGACCCCCTCTCTGGCGAGTTCGTGGCTCGCGGGAAAAGGTGTGCACTCGTCGAGCGGCATGATGATGTCGGCGCCGAGTGCGTGCTGGATCTCGATGGTCCGCTCGGGCGTCAGGTCGATCTCGCGCCCGTCCACCTCACTCTGGAACCGGACCCCGTCATCGTGGATCACCTTCCGGGGAAGACTGAAGACCTGGTAGCCCCCGGAATCGGTGAGGATCGGTCCCTCCCACGCCATGAAAGCGTGCAGCCCTCCGAGCTTCTCGATCAGCTCGGGCCCCGGGCGAAGTGTCAGGTGGTAGGTGTTCGCGAGCACGATTCGCGATCCCGTCTCGCGGACCTGGTCGGGGGTCATGGCGCGGACGGCGGCCCGCGTTCCGACGGGCATGAAGACGGGTGTCTCCACCTCGCCCCGACGGGTCGAGAGGCGTCCGGTGCGTGCGGCGGTCTCCCCGTCGGTCGCTTCGACGAGGAACCCGAGCCGTGCGCTACCCACCTTCCGCGGTGAAGCGCTTTGAGCGACCGACCAGTCCTTCCTCACGGAGCCAGACGCGGCGCTCGGGGTCCTCGACGGCCGTACCGAGGCGCCAGCTCTCCGTCCCCGTCGACCGCAGCACCTCGATCGCCCGTTCGGCGTCGGCCTCCCGCACCACGACCGTCATCCCCACCCCCATGTTGAACACGGTCCGCATCTCGGCTCGGTCGATCTCACCGAGCTGTTCGATCTGACGGAAAATCGGCTGCGGCTCGGGAAGGTGTGTGATCTCGAACCCGACGGGCGCCTCCACGCGTCGCAGGTTCAGGAGCCCGTCCCCCGTAATGTGCGCGACCGCACGGGGTCGGATGCCGTTATCGGAAAGCGCGCGCATCTGAGGAACATAGATTCGTGTAGGGCGGAGAAGCTCCTCGCCGACGGTCGTCTCGAACTCCTCCACGTAGCTGTCGAGGTTGAAGCGTGTAAGCAGAACCTTCCGCGCGAGCGAGATTCCGTTGGAGTGGACGCCGCTCGACTCGATCCCCACTACGGCGTCACCCGGTTCGACGGCGGAGCCGTCGATCAGCCCGTCCTCGGGGATCACGCCGATCGCCATCCCCACGAGATCGAGGCCGCTGCCCGGCTGAGCGCCCCGAAGCATGTCGGGGACCTGTGCGACCTCACCCCCGACGATGCTGACCCCCGCCTGCTTCGCCCCCTCGGCGAGACCGATCCCGATCTGGGCAAAGACGTCCGGGTCGGCCGACTCGACCGCCAGGTAGTCGAGCAGCGCGAGCGGGGTTGCTCCCACGCAGATCAGGTCGTTCACGTTCATCGCCACACAGTCGATTCCGACCGTGTCGTACTTGAGGGCAAGCTGGGCGACGATGAGCTTGGTGCCCACGCCGTCCGTGGTCAGGGCGATCCGGAGCGGGCCGGCCCGGATGACGCTGGCGAAGTGTCCGATCCCGATCTCGGTCGGAGCGCCGAAGGCGAGGGTCGGCGAGATCTCGAGCAGGAGGCGCGAGAGGGCGCGATCTGCCTCATCGGTGTCGACACCGCTTCGCGCGTACTCGCTTTGGGCCATGGCCCCCCTTCCCTTAGCCCCGAGCTAGGGATAGCGGCGTTCCCCGCGGCTCCGGCGGAGCCGAACCCTCCGGTGTTTTGCCTTCAGGCGGGCTCGGTGACGCGCTGTGCGACGGCGGTTCCGGTGCGGCAGGGGCTTTGCTTTCTTCATGGCTGGGCGAAGCATATGGGAGCGCTCCCCCGGCCTCAAGCCCCCTGAGGGTTGGGTGGCTCCGAGCTGGGTGCCCTGCGGCTACCAGAGGGCTTTGAGGAAGCTGCCGCCCGACTTGGACCGCTCGGCGTCCCGGGCCTGCTTCCTGCGGATCTCCTCCCGGATCTGCTTCCGCTTCTCGGTCAGCAGCAGCTTCAGGCGCTTCTTTCCCACGTCGGTCCACGGGC
>DAOUZG010000206.1 GCA_030665705.1 Deltaproteobacteria bacterium
ATCCACGTCGCCCACGTGGTCGTCGACGGTCTGATCGACACGCCGGCCATTCGCAAGATGCTTCCCAACCAGGACCCGGGGACGCTTCTGTCGCCCGAATCGATTGCGGAGACCTACTGACAGCTCCACCAGCAGGAGCGCTCGAGCTGGACGCTCGAGCTCGACGTCCGCCCCTCCGTCGAGAAATTCTAAGACGAGTAATGAGAGCGGCGTTTTAGGGCGAGCTCGCGCTCGAGGTAGAAGATCTCGATCTTCTTCTCCTCCCCCTCCGAGCGATCGAACTTCTGCCCACGGAGCGTCACTTCTAGGATCCCGAGGTCCTCCCGTCCCGGGAAGTCCCGTTTTCCTCGGATCTCCGTCGACGCGAAGACGGTCTCCCCGGTAAAGAGCGGAGCCGTGTGCCTTCCCGTCGTGTACACGAGATCGTGGAGGCTGTTGTCCGCGATATCCGGGCAGGAGAGCCCGAGACAGAGGTTGAAGGGGATTCCGCCAAAAACGACCAGCTTCCCACCCAGGAAGCGTTTCGGGTCGCGATCGATCATCGTCTGGTTGCAGTGCACCTGGCTCGTGTTGTCGAGCATTCCCGTGAGCCACACGTGCTCATCGGTCACGACCCGTCCCCGCGAGTGCTCGATGGTATCGCCCGGATTGAAGTCCTCGAAGTAGGTGTCGGGGTTCGTGAGGTGGGCGAACTCGGCGTAGCCCGCGCGCGGATCGTAGGGCGGGAGCGCGGGCTTTACCTCCACCGGCTTCGGCTCGATCTCGCCGTCATCCACCTTCGCATCCAGGTCCGATTTGTAGACCTGGACCTTGCGCTGGTAGGCCATCACGACCTCCCCCGTCTGCTTTCGTGCCACGCTCTGGACGTGGACCACACCGCGGTCGGGGTTGCGGGAGGAGACCCGCAGGCCGAGGACCGTGCTCTCCACCTCGATCGTGTCCCCGATGTACACAGGAGAGCCGAAGCGCATGTCGATGTACTCCAGATTCGCTCGAGCGTTCTCCGAGATGTCCTCGACCGTCTGACTGAAGGCAACGACCATGGCAACCCCCGGGGGTAGGACCATTCCCCGGTAGCCGTAGCGATTCGCGTACGGCTCGTTCTTGTGGAGGGGGTTCGTCGTGTAGCAGAAGTCGGTGAAGTGAGCGTGGATTCCCGCGGTAACGGTCCTCCCCCCCTTGTGGCGCAGCACCTGCCCCACCGTGAAGTCCTCGAGGAAGTTCCCCGTTCTCTTCCGAATCACCGCCACCTCGGTCCTCCTCTCGCCAGAGGCGCCCGAGTCTACACCCCTCCCCCGTGCCGCCGTAGCCCTTTCCCGTTCACATCCAAAGCCTGGCTGCCGATAAACCGGGCGAGGATCGGCCGATCGAAACCGCCCCGCGGGGAGGCCGAGGGACCGGAAAGAAGCTCCGGGACCCGTCCCCCCCCCGCGGAGGGCGGGGGTTGCTCTCGGAGAACCCGCGATCCGGACCGGGTCCTCGCGCCGTGCGGTGTCGGCAGGGGAGTCTTCGGTCGCCACACGGCGAGAGAGGACAGAATGGAACCGATCGTCGGCATCGATTTCGGCACCTGTAACAGCTGCGTTGCAGCCGTTGTGGGGAAGCAGGTGTGCGCGCTCCCTGACGATGGCCGCACCACGCTTCCCTCCGTGTTCGCCATGAGCGACGGCCGCGAGATCCTGGGCTTCGCCGCGAAGATGCAGATCATCTCCAACCCCTACCAGACGGTCACGGGCATCAAGCGGATCCTCGGGCGCCCCTACGATTCACCGGAAGTGCAGCGTTTGAAGAGGGAAGCCTCTTTCGAGATCTTCCGCGGCGACGACGGCGGGGTCCGGGTCCGAGCCGAGCACCTTGTGTTGACACCGGTCGAGATCTCCGCACGCATCATCCGTCACCTCCGGAAAGTTGCCGAGCAGAACCTGGGGGAGCCGGTCCGGCGGGCCGTGATCTCGGTGCCCGCGCACTTCGGGGACGCACAGCGCAACGCGACGAAGCAGGCCGCCGAGCTCGCGAAGCTCGAGGTCATCCGACTGCTGAACGAGCCGACCGCGTCGGCGCTGGCCTATAGCCTGCGAGACTGGGGCAAGCGACGGATTGCCGTCTTCGATCTGGGCGGCGGGACGTTCGACCTCACGCTGATGAACGTGGAGGACCGCTTCTTCGAGGCCCGAGCCACCGACGGAGACTCGTATCTGGGGGGAACGGACTTCGACTACGAGATCGTGCGCTGGTTGGTCCGGCGCTTCCGGGAGGCGGAGGGGGTCAACCTGGGGACAGACCGGACCGCGCTGCTTCGGCTCAAGCTGGCGGCGGAACGCGCGAAGATCGAGCTCTCCGAAGCTCACGAGACACTCATCGACCTTCCGGCGATCGCGAGCGCGACCCGTGGGGGGATGCACCTATCCGAGACGTTGCGGCGGGACCAGCTCGAACAGATGTGTCGGCCCTACGTCGATCGTTGTCTGGAGATCTGCGAACGCACGCTTGCCGCGGCGCAGACGACGGTCCATCAGATCGACGAGGTGATCCTCGTCGGAGGGCAGAGCCGGATGCCGCTGGTCGCGCGGTCGGTGCGGGACTTCTTCGGCAAGGAGTCCCGGGCGGACGTCCTCGGGGACGAAGTCGTCGCGATCGGCGCCGCCGCGCAGGGCTACGCGCTCGGTTCAGCCGTGCCTCCTCTGCCCTCGCGGGAGGGTGGAGCGAAGCATCGAGCCGGCTCCCGCCCCCCGTCACGGGAGGTGCGGCCACCGCCCGGCCAGGCCCAGGTGCAGGCCGACGATGCGGTTCTGCTCCTCGACGTCCTCCCGATGACGATCGGCCTGGAAGGACCCGACGATACCTTCGTTCCCCTCCTGCTTCGGAACGAGACGCTTCCCGCCGAGACCCGCCACGTGATCAACGTGGCGGAGACCGAGCGGGGTACGCTGCGGTTCCGGGTCCTTCAGGGGGAGGGCCACCGAGCCTCGGAGAACGTCCCCGTGGGCGAGCTGGTTCTGGAGGGAGTCGAGACCGATTCGTCGGGCCGGGCCAAGGTCGAGCTCCGGTTCCGGGTCGATGCGAACGGACTCCTTCAGGTGCGCGCCTGGGACCGCGCTTCGGGAACCCGGAGCTTCGTCACCCTCGAGTCCCCGCTTCCGGGGACGCCTTCACGGGCCGGCGCGGGCCGTTAGCCCGCAATTCTCACCGGGCTGGCCCGGGATTCCTACCGCACTCCGGGAGCCGGCGAGAGATCCGCACTCGCCGCGGCCACAAGCAGAGGGCGGAGTGCACCGGCCAGGTAGAACGAGCCGGTCACGACGAGTAGCTCCCCGGGCTCGAGCGCCTGCCGGGCGCGTTCCAGGGCCACGGGAGGGTCCGGCACGACCTCGACCTGCTCGATGCCGCAGGCCCAGGCGAGAGGCTCGAGGGTCTCGGGATCACGGGAGCGCTGGGTCTCCGCGCGGCAGAGCACGAGGCGTCGCGTCACCGGCGCGATCTCTCCGAGGATCCCGGCCGCATCCTTGTCCCGGGAGATCGAAAGAACGGTTACGAAGGAGCGTTCTGGATAGACCGCCTGCAGGGTCTCGCGCAGGACGCAGGCCGAGTCCGGGGTGTGGGCCGAGTCGAGAATCGCGCGACCGATCGGCTCGACGCGCGCGGGGAGGCTCAGGGTCCGCAGCCCCTCGATCTCCCCCTCCCGAACCGGGCGTCCCAGCCAGTGCTCGGCCGCGCGCACCGCAACCGCCACGTTCGTCGCCTGGTGGCGTCCGAGTACCGCCGCGGCGATCCGACGGCCGTCCTCCATCGAGAACGAAGTCCCGGAGAGGGCGATCTCCACCTCACGGGCCCGCACCTCCTCGACCGAAAGATCGAGGGCCACCGCGCGAGCGAGGACCACGCTCAGTGCTTCGGTCGGCAGAGGAGCGTGGACCAGAGGCACCCCGGGGCGAAGGATCCCGGTCTTCTCCCCCGCGATGGCCGAAAGCGTCCCGCCGAGCTTGTCGGTGTGCTCGAGCT
>DAOUZG010000085.1 GCA_030665705.1 Deltaproteobacteria bacterium
AGAATCACGGGTGTTGATCTCCCACGCGAGAAGTCGATCGGGGTCGCGATGACCTACATCCACGGGATCGGACGCTCCTCGGCGCTCAAGATCTGCGAGGCCGCGAGCATCGACCCTCAGACGAAGACGCACCAGCTCGACGAGTCCGAAGTGATCCGGATCCGGGACGAGATCGAGCGCACCTACAAAGTGGAGGGGGATCTGCGCAGGGACGTCACCCAGAACATCAAGATGCTCATGGACATGGGATGCTACCGCGGGCTTCGCCATCGGCGGGGGATGCCGGTTCGGGGCCAGAGGACGCACACGAACGCGCGGACGCGGAAGGGACGTAGGAAGACGGTGGCCGGCCGGAAGAAGCCGCCCACCAAGAAGTAGCGAGCTCGAGAGATGGCGAAACCAAAGAAGACCAAGAAGCGGGTCAAGAAGAACATCCAAACCGGCGTTGCCCACATCCAGGCGACGTTCAACAATACCGTCGTGACGATCACAGACGTCGCCGGAAACGCGATCGCATCCTCATCCGCGGGCGCGGTCGGCTTCAAGGGGTCGCGCAAGTCGACGCCCTTCGCCGCGCAGATCTGTGCCGAGAATGTGGCGAAGAAGGCGATGGAACACGGCGTTCGGCAGGTCGGGGTCCTGGTGAAAGGTCCGGGTTCGGGGCGCGAGTCGGCGCTCCGGTCGCTCCAGGCCGCGGGCTTCAAGGTCACGTACATCCGCGACGTCACCCCGATTCCACATAACGGATGCCGTCCTCCCAAGCGGCGGAGGCAGTAGGGTCGAGCTATGGCACGATATCGAGACGGCGTTTGTAGACTTTGTCGTCGGGAAGGGATGAAGCTCTTCCTGAAGGGAGATCGGTGCTACACGGATAAGTGCGCGATCGAGCGTCGGAACTATCCGCCCGGACAGCACGGCCAGGCACGGCCCCGATTCTCCAACTACGGCATTCAGCTGCGTGAGAAACAGAAGGTCAAGCGGATCTACGGCGTGCTCGAACGGCAGTTCCGCAAGACCATCCACGACGCCGAGCGAATGCGGGGCGTTCCCGGTGAGAACCTTCTGGCGCTGCTGGAGCGAAGGCTCGATAACGTCGTCTACCGGCTCGGATTCGTCACGTCTCGGGACGAAGGACGGCAGCTCGTGCGGCACGGACACTTCACCGTGAACGCCCGTCGCGTGACGATCCCTTCCTATCGGGTCAAGCAGGGAGACGAAGTGGGACTCAGCCCGCGAGGCAAGAACGCGGCACGGATCGTGGGGGCCCTGGAGATGCTGGAGGCCCGGACCGTGCCTTCGTGGGTGGAGATCGACAAGGAGAGCCAGGTCGGGCAAATCACGGGGAATCCCGTCCGCGAAGAAATCACGCTCCCGATCCAGGAGCAGCTTATCATCGAGCTGTACTCGCGATAGGCTCCCAGGAGGAGGCGAATGAACGTCGAGTTGATCCTAAAGAACTGGCGCGACCTGATTCGCCCTCGGCGAATCGAGGTCGAAGACGAACCCACTGAGACGTATGGTCGGTTCGAGTGTGCACCGCTGGAGCGCGGCTTCGGGCTGACCCTCGGGAACGCGCTGCGTCGAGTGCTCCTCTCTTCTCTGCAAGGATCGGCCATCACGACGGTTCGGATCGAGAACGTCCTGCACGAGTTCACCGTGATTCCGGGGGTGCTCGAGGATGTGACGGACGTCGTGTTGAACCTCAAGGAGGTCCGGCTTCGGCTCCATGCCCTCGGGCCGAAGACCATCAGCATTTCCAAGCAGGGGCTTGGTGAGGTGACGGCCGGAGACCTCTCCTCGCTCGACCAGACCGTGGAGGTCCTGAACCCCGAGCATCACATCGCCACGCTCGCAGAGGACGGAAGCCTGGATCTAGAGGCGACGGTCGAAACCGGAAAAGGCTTTGTCCTGGCCGAACGGAACAAGAAGGAGGATCAGCCGATCGGGACCATTGCGATCGACTCGATCTTCTCACCGGTCCGTAAGGTCAACTACACTGTGACCAATGCGCGAGTGGGGCGTCAAACCGACTACGACCGGCTCGTGCTGGAGGTCTGGACCGACGGAGCGATCGGGCCGGCCGACGCTCTGGCTTTCGCGGCCAAGATCCTGAAAGAGCAGCTATCGATTTTCATCAACTTCGAGGAGGAGCTGGAGCAGGCGGTGGCCGAGCAGCCCAGCGTCACGGAGCTGAACGAGGTGCTGTTTCGGCCCGTGGAGGAGCTCGAACTCTCGGTGCGATCCGCGAACTGCCTCCAGAACGCCAACGTTCGGTACATCGGCGAGCTGGTGCAGCGCACGGAGCCGGAGATGCTGAAGACGAAGAACTTCGGCCGCAAGTCGCTCAATGAGCTCAAGCAGGTTCTCGGCGAGCTGGGTCTCCAGTTCGGGATGAAGCTGGAGAGCTTCCCCGCGCGGAAGGACCTCGACCGGATGCGTGGGATCGAAGGATAGGCGACTGGAATGCGGCATCGGAAGGATCACCGGAAGCTCTCGCGCAGCCCGGCGCACCGCAAGGCGATGCTCCGGAACCTGGTGACCTCGCTTCTCGCGCACGAGCGGGTCCGTACCACCGATGCCAAGGCCAAGGAGGTACGCCGGATCGCTGAGCGGATGATCACCCTCGGCAAGCGCGGGACGCTGCATGCGCGTCGCCAGGCCCTCAAGGTCCTGCGCAGTCGGCACACGGCGGGGAAGCTATTCGAGATGCTGGCGACCCGGTACGAGAATCGGGCGGGCGGCTATACGCGGATCACCAAGCTCGGACCGCGCCGAGGTGACCATGCCGAGATGTCGCTGATCGAGCTGCTTCCCGAGGGGGAGTCTTCGGAGCGCGGCTCCGAAGCTTCCCGGTGAGTGCGCTCCGGCGGTACCGGGGTTACCTGCTGGCGCTCGGTGGGTACGCACTGGTCGTCGCCGCGATCGTATGGTTCCGACCCTCGCTCACTCCACCACTTCGGGTAGGTTCGGAAGCGCCGGACTTCCGCCTTCCGGTCCTCGACGACTCTCTGCCGCAGTCCGTGGAAACCCGGGCGCTCTCCGACCTGAGAGGTCGGGTGGTCTTCATCAACTTCTGGGCCACGTGGTGTCCCCCGTGTCGCGACGAGTCTCCCTCGCTGCAGCGTCTGTACCGACGTCTGGGTTCGCGCGGACTGGAGGTTCTCGCGGTGAGCATCGATGACTCCGGAGCTCTCGATGCGGTCTCGGAATTCAGGGACGAATTCGGGCTCACCTTCCCCATCCTTCTCGACCCGGCCCGCACGGCCTATCGCGCCTACCAGTCCACGGGCGTCCCGGAGACGTTCGTGATCAGTCCCGACGGCCAGCTGGTCGAGCAGGTCGTCGGTCCTCGAGACTGGGATCAGCCGCTCTATGCGGCGCTCGTCGACCGCCTCGTGGGGAAGCCCACCGGCAGCGGCCGGTCGGTCCCGAGGAGCCCCGAGCGGAGCTCCAGCGATCCCCCCGCCCCCGTCCAACGCACGCCAGAAGGGGAGGGCTGAGATGCGGATCCGGTGGCGCCGATACCTGCTCGCTCCGCTGGTCGGGGCAGGCATCGCCGGGGCGCTGCTGGCCGTAGACGGAAAGAACGGCCTGACGCAGCTCGTGAGTCTGCGGGGCCGCACGCAGCACCTGGAGTCCTGCCTCGCGGAGCTCAAGGCGGAGCGGTCTCAGCTCGTTCGGACCGTACACCGGCTCCGGAGCGACCCTCTCGCGGTCGAGCGCCTGGCCCGGGAGAAGCTCGGGCTGGTGCGGCCTGGAGAGCTGGTCATCCGCCTCGGGCACGGACCCGACGACGGGCCCGGTCTCCGAACCGATTGACGCCACCCGGGCCGACGGCTATCGAATCGTCCGTGCGCGAGGAAGTCCAGGGGATCCTCCTCCGGGCTGTGGAGCGTGTGGTCCGCGAGGTAGACGCCGGTCAGCTCGACCAGCTGCCCACCCTCCAGCTCGGGTCTCCGAAGCTCCCCGAGCATGGGGACTTCGCCTCGAACGCTGCGCTGGGCCTGGCGGGGCCCCTGAGGATTCCTCCCCGGGAGGTTGCCGAGCGCATCGTCCGTGCGATCGAGGACCCCGAGGGTCTCCTCGACCGGGTCGAGATCGCGGGGCCCGGCTTCGTAAACTTCTTCCTGGCTCAGACCCGTTGGCACGAGGTACTGACTCGGGTGCTCCGCGACGCCGAGCAGTACGGGCGCTCCAACGCCGGGGGGGGAGAGCCGACGCTGGTCGAGTTCGTGTCGGCCAACCCGACCGGACCCCTCACGATCGGACACGGTCGCAACGCCATCCTCGGCGATTGCATCGCTCGCCTGCTCGAAGCGACCGGCAGCAAGGTGACGCGAGAGTACTACTTCAACAACGCAGGCCGGCAGATGCGCATCCTCGCTGAATCGCTGCGCGCCCGATATCTCCAGACGCTCGGCGAGTCCGCGGACCTCCCGGAGGAGGGCTATCAGGGTAGCTACCTCGTCGAGACGGCCCGGGATCTGGTCGGCGAGCAGAGCGATTCGTTGCGCGATGCCGAGTGGCCGGTTTTCCAGCAAGCGGCCGAGAAGGCGATCTTCGCGAATATTCGTTCCACGCTCGACCGTCTCGGGATCCGGTTCGACGTCTTCTTCAACGAAAACAGCCTGTACGAAGGCGGACTTGTCGAGCAGGCACTGGAGGACCTTCGCAGCGCCGAGCGGGTCTACGAGCAAGACGGTGCCGTGTGGCTCCGTTCGACGGACGCTGGGTTCGAACGGGACCGCGTCCTCGTCAAGTCCTCGGGGGAGCCGACCTACCTGCTTCCGGACATCGCCTACCATCGGGAGAAGTTACGCCGCGGGTTCCAACGACTCGTCGACGTTCTCGGCGCGGATCACCTCGAACAGTTTCCCTACGTTCGTGCGGCGACCGCGCATCTTGGCTTCGATGCAGATCGCATCGAAGCGGTGTACTACCAGTGGGTGAATCTCCGTCGGGGAAGCGAGGTTGTCAAGATGTCGACTCGGTCGGGCTCTTTCGTCACCGTTGACGAGGTGCTCGATGAAGTGGATGTCGATGTGTTTCGGTACTTCATGGTCGACCGGAGAGCGGACACCCACCTCGATTTCGACCTGGCCCTGGCGCACGAGCGCTCCGAGCGGAACCCCGTTTACAAGATCCAGTACGCGCATGCACGACTGTGCAGCATCGAGCGTCTCGCAACGGAGCGGGGGGCGACGTTTCCCCCGCCGGAGGAGGTACCGGCGCAGCGCCTCTCGCTGCCCGAAGAAATCGAGCTCATCAAGAGCGTCGGGCGGTTTCCCGAGGTCGTGCTCCGTGCCGCCCGGACGCGGGAACCGTACGACGTGGCCCGCTACCTTCTCGACCTGGCGACGGAGTTCCACACCTACATTTCGGACGGCCGGCGCCATCGGGTCCTCGCGGACGACCCGGAGCTCCAGGCGGCCCGCCTCGCCCTGGTGCGTGGGATCCGCATCGTGTTGGCCAACGGCCTGGGGCTGCTGAGGATCCAGGCACCTGAGCGTATGTAGGGGACGATGGGGGGAGGCCGGGTTTGGCTCGAAAGGAGCGCATGAGGGGGCTGCGGAAGATCGTGTCGTCGATTCTGCTGCTCGGCATGGGTGTGGCCCTCGGCTTGGTGATCGGGGCGGTCTGGCCCGTCCCGTCCGTCCTGTGGGATTGGTGGCGGGAGCCGGGTCAGACGTTGGTGCTGGCTCCGGAGGCGGAAGAGCTGCCGGCTCCCACGCCGCTCGAGGCGTTCCGCGGGCTGCAGGAGGGGAAACCCCCGTCGGAGGCGGCGCGCGTGCGGCCCCCGCGGGTCGAGGCCTCGCCGAAGGACGTGGCAGCCCGTGGGCCGGGCTCGGCCGAGGGCCCCGAGGGTGCGGCGACCCGGGCGATCGCACGGATCTCCGGCGAGCTGGAGACAACCGACCCGCCCCCCGACGGGAAAGTCGTCCAGATTGCGGCGTACCGGGACCTGCGTTCGGCGGAGGCACTGGCGCGTCGACTCGTGCGTGACGGGTTCGAGGCGTACGTCAGCGGGAAGCACCCGCGCGGGGACCTTCGGCATCGCGTTCGGGTGAGGCCCGCGCCGGGACAGGACGTGTACGCACTCGCAGGAGAGCTCGAGGAGCGAGGGTTCGGCGTCTGGGTGACCGAGAAATGAGCGCGGTCGAACCGGGAGGAGGGCCTCGGAGCGGCACGTGCTGGCTCGTGACCGGCGCGTCTGGCCAGCTCGGTCGGTCGCTCTGCGCGGTGACCCGTCAGGAAGGGATCGCGACGGTGGGGGTCGATCTCGACGAGCTGGACGTCACCGATGGCGGGCAGGTCTCGGAAGCGGTCGAGCGCTTCCGTCCGAGCGTCCTCGTCAACTGTGCCGCATTCACCCACGTGGACCGTTGTGAGGAGGAGCCGGCAACGGCCCAGCGGACGAACGGCGACGCTCCCGGGCTCCTCGCCGAGGCTGCGTCCAAGACCGGCTGCCTTCTCGTTCATCTGAGCACCGATTACGTCTTCTCGGGCGCGACCCCTCGGCCTATTGCCGAGGACGCAGCTGCGGATCCACGCTCGACCTACGGGCGAACCAAGTGGGCAGGGGAGGAGGCCGTGCGTCGGTCGGATTGTGAGCACCTCATCGTTCGAAGCCAGTGGATCTTCGGGCCGGGAATCAACTTCGTGCGAGCGATCTACAACGCCGTGTTGAGGGGGGAGTCGCTCCGGGTCGTCGAGGACCAAGTCGGCCGACCCACGTGGTCGCGCGCGCTGGCGCGAGGGATCCTGCAGGCCGTGCGGGCCGGTGCTCGCGGTGACCTTCATCTGGCGTGCGAAGGGGTGGCGACCTGGTTCGACCTGGCGGTCGCCACCGTTGAAGAGGCGGCGCATCGTCGGTGGATTCCGCCGGTTCCCGTCGAACCCGTGTTGACCGCATCCGTGCCGCGCCCCGCCACGCGGCCGACCTATTCGGTGTTGGAGCTCGGCCGGGCACGGGGGCTGGGAGTTCGGATGCCTCACTGGCGGACCGCCCTGTCCATGTACCTTGACTCGGAGGAGTGGTCGGATGCGTAGGATTCTGATTACGGGAGGCGCAGGGTTCATCGGCGCACACCTCTGCCGAAGGTTTCTCGATGCGGGCGACGCGGTGATCTGCATGGACAACCTTTTGACCGGTCGCCTCGAGAACATCGAGGACCTGTTCGGGCGGGAAGAGTTTACGTTCGTGAAACACGACGTGACGAACTTCATCCACGCGCCGAATCGCCTGGATGCGGTTCTCCACTTTGCCTCGCCCGCGAGCCCGGCGGACTTCGAGCGTCTCCCGATCCAGATCCTGAAGGTCGGTGCACTCGGAACCCACAAGGCGCTGGGGCTGGCCAAAGAGAAGAGGGCCGTGTTTCTACTGGCA
>DAOUZG010000033.1 GCA_030665705.1 Deltaproteobacteria bacterium
ACGGTCGAGAAGGACCGCGCGAACTGCGCCGTCCGAGAGACTCTGGCCGGCTTCGTCGCGAGACTGTACGCACCGGAACTCGGCTCCGCCGAACGCGCTCGAGCCGTCCGACAGGACCAACACCTCTTTTTCGCCCATCGCGTCTCCTCCCTCCCTTGCAGGCCCGCGGCCTGAGGAGCAAGCCACGTGCCACTGATGCGCGGCGTGAAGTCGGCCTCATGAGGGGGGCTCTGCGTGGCTGCGGGCGGCGTGGCTAGCCGGGTTGGTCGAAATCGGCCGAAGCTGAGCCGCCCGCGGGCACCGGGGACGAACAGCCGCGCCGATCGGAACGGAGCGGCTGGGTTGCTCAATCCCCTACGGCGCGACCGGAAGGCGCTTGCAGACGTAGACGTCCTCGAGGAAGAGGTGCTCGAGGCCGGAGCCGTAGAACATCGCCAGCGCCTCGTGCGGCGTGCATACGATCGGTTCGCCCCGGCGGTTCAACGAGGTGTTGATTACGCAGGGCAACCCGGTGCGCTCGTGGAACTTAGAGATCAGTCGGTGGAAGCGCGGATTGGTCGCGGCGGACACGGCCTGAGGACGGAGGGTTCCGTCCACATGCACGACCTCGGGGATCCGATCGCGCCACGCAGGCGCCACTCGGAAGGCGTAGGTCATGAATGGCGCGGGATGCTTCGTGCCGAGGATCTGCGTCGCGTACTCCTCGAGCACCGACGGGCAGAAGGGCCGCCAGCGCTCGCGGTACTTGATCCGCTCGTTAATCTCGTCGGCCGTCCCGAGACGCCCCGGGTGGCCGAGTATGCTGCGGTTCCCCAGCGCCCGCGGCCCGAACTCCATCCGCCCCTGGAACCAGGCCACGATCTCGCCGTCCGCGAGCAGCTCCGCAGCGAGGGCGGCGGGGTCCTCCACCCGTCGATAGGAGATCCGCCGGGAATCCAGCTCCTCCTCGATCTGTCGGGTGGAGAACTCGGGCCCGTAGTAAGCGTGACGCATCGGCCGAAGGCGCTCTCCGTGCTGAACCGCCGCGTAGGCCGCGGCTCCAACCGCGATCCCGGAGTCGCTGGCTCCTGGCGCGACGTAGAGCTCGTCGATCCGCGGGTCCTCGGCGAGGAGCCGGTTCAACGATACGTTGAGCGCACAGCCCCCCGCAAAGCAGAGGCGTCGACTCTGCTCGAGGTGCGCCCCGAGGTGGTGGTCGATCAGCGCGAGCGCGGTCTCCTCGAACGTCCGCTGCGTCGCAGCTGCGATATGGATGTAAGGCTCGTCGGCCGAGTCTCCCTGGCGCGGCGGGCCGAGGCGCTTCACGAGCTTCCGACCGAAGCGCTGAGTCCCGAAGCGCTTGCCGTGCGGCGACCAGACGTAGTCGAGGTCGAGCCGCATGTCGCCGTTGCGCACCCGAACAATGTCGGAGAGATCGATGCGGTCGGGGTCCCCGTAGGGCGCCATCCCCATGAGCTTGTACTCGCCATCGGCGATCTCGAAACCCAGGTACTGCGTCATCGTCGAGTAGAAGAGCCCCAACGAGTCCGGCTTCTGGATCTCGTAGAGCTTTCGGATCCGGTCTCCCTCTCCGACCGCGAACATCGAACTCGTCACCTCGCCCATGCCGTCGATCGTCACGATTGCCGAGCTCTCGAAGCCGGAGAAGTGATAGGCGCTGGACGCGTGCGCCAGATGGTGCTCGACGCACTCGATCCGGACACGATCGGGGTCGATCTCCAGGGTTCGCAACACGCTCCGGAGGCGTCCTAGCCGACGCCGCTCGCGCCGCGTGCCCCCGTAGATCATGCGCCACGCCTTGCCCGGTATGCGGCTCCAGTTTCGCCGCGCGTAGGCCCACCGGTTGGCCTTGACTCCCTCCACGGACCAGGGGAACGCCACCACGTCGACCCGGTCGGGCGATACTCCGGCGGCCTCGAGGCAATAGCGGGCGGCATCGATCGGAAGCTCACCGTGCCCGTGCTTGTTGCGACTGAAGCGCTCCTGCTCCACAGCGGCCACGACCTCGCCCTCCGCCAGCAGGGCGGCTGAGGGGTCATGCCAGTTGATTCCGATCCCCAGAACGATCACGCGGCGACGGTAGCATCCACGCGTAGAAGCGTCGATTTCGGGCACCGGGTACGTCGCGAACAAGTGTCGGTCGATCTCGTCGGACCGGTTCGGCTCGAGCCGGCAGGAAGGGACGGTCGCTAGGACCGTCGCCGGCGTGCGATCAGCTGGTAGTTGTTGGGTCGGACGGCGAGCTCGATCGCCCGCAGCATCTTTTCCCGGGGCAGCTCCTTCATCCGTCGTAACACCTCGGGGTCGCTCCAGAGATCCTCCGGGCGGCTGCGCATCTGACCCAGGAAGGCAACGAGTTCCAGGTCCGCGGAGTCGAGCAGCTCGAGGACGCTCGCAACGTGGTACTCGCGGACGCAGGGGTGTGCGTACGTGTCGGCGACAAACGCGGCGCCCTCCCAGTGGGGGTGCAGACCCCGCAGACGGCGTCCGAGACGGTGCAGGAAGCGGCCTCGAGGCAGAGGAATTAGGCCGAGCCTCCCCGCCAGGTCGACCTTAGTCGCGACGTCGCCCGAGTCGGAGACGAGCAGGTCGAGCAGCTCGAGCCCGGCACGCTGGATGCTGCGCCCGAGTTCACCGTAGAGCCAGATGAAGATCTCACCCTTCTCACTGAGCCTCTCGACGAGCTGGCGGAGCGCGAACTCCGGCGCCTTCATGTGGTGCAACACGCCGATACAGACGATGAGATCGAAGCCTCCCGGGATCGAGAGCGGCTGGCTCAGGTCCTGCACCTCGAACTGGATCCGTTCGAGCCCGAGAGCGTCTGCGACGCTCCGTGCGCGGTCGAGGCTGCGCGCGTTGAAGTCGATACCCAGTAGGTGCGCCTCGGGGAACGCGCGCGCGAGGCTGATCGTCAACTCTCCGGTTCCACAGCCCGCGTCTAGGATCCGAGCCGGTGCGGTCACGTGAGACCGGATCGCACGAATCACGCGCCGCTGGTAGTCGGTCTTCATCAAGAGGGGCCGCAGGCGCGCGGGCAACCACTGCAGCCGTTGGAGCTGGCGCCAGGCCCGCGAGGGGAACGGATAGTCCCCGTAGAAGCTCTGAACCTCGTCCAGGTCTCGGGGGTCTCCCACGCCGTGCTCCCTCGTTGCCGCGGCCGGGTGATCGTCCCCAGCGCCGCTCAGCCCGGCGGCCCGAGCTTTAGCCGATCAGCGCTCCCCACCGCAACCCAGACGCTCAGCCGAGCGCCGCGCGGGCGAGCTCCGCGAGCTCGGCGAGTCCCTTGAGCGCAAAGAAATGGTCGGCCTCGGGGATCACCTCGAGCCGGGCGTTGGCGAGCGGCGTCAGCAGCTCCGACAGCTCGCGGAAAGGCGCAAAGGTGTCCTCGCTCCCGACGATCACGTGCACGGGCCGGCCGAGCTGCTCGAGCGGAAGGTCTCGGATCATCGAGACGGGCGGTGCAACCAGGAAAAGCTCGCGGAGGATCGGCTCGCGCAGAGCGACCCGCAGTGCCGTCGCCGCACCGAAGGAGTATCCCGCTCCGATCACGGGAACCTCGATAGTCGCGAGCAGCTGTTTGAGCGCCGCACCAAAATCGGCCTCGGCAGACTCGGGATCCCCCGTCACGCTTCCCTGGCTCGCTCCAACACCGCGCCAGTTGAACCGCAACGACGCGCAGCCGGCCTTGTAGAAGCCGTGGGCGATCTCGGCAACAGCCGGGTTCTCCAGGCTCCCCCCGAACTCCGGGTGGGGGGGCGCGATGACGGCTGCTCTCGCGTCCCCGCTTTGCCAGAGCCCCTCGAGCACAATCCCCTCGCCAGGGACGACGATCGCCACGGGACGTTCTCTCCAGGCCATCGACCAAGAGCTATCGGCCTCCCGCGGGGTCCTGTCGACCCGACCAGAACCCATCTCAGAAACCCCGGACCGAGCCAGGGCGACCTGGCGACGGGAGTGGGTTCTTGAGATGGGTTCTAGACGGCGGGGCCCCGGAGGCACTCCTCGATCAACGCCTCCGGACCGATCGGGCCGATCCCGAGCTGCTCGGCGAGACCGTCTGCGCTGTAGGTGCCGCCCGTGTTCCAGAGCTCCTTCAGGAGCTCGCCGGCGCGCCGCACCCGCCAGAACCGGCGACCGAATCGCTCACGGAGCCACTCGCTCAGACGTGCCTCGAGACACCAGGCCCGCAAGTAGTCGACGCAGTAGAGATCCGCGTCGGTATCGACCAGGTAGCCGACCGGCCGATACCGCAGCCCGGTTGCACGGCTCAGCTCCTCGGAGTAGAGCTCGGCGACGGGCGCGACGTTCTCCCCCGGCGGCAGGTTGGCTAGCTCGAGCTCGAAGCGGAGCTTGGCAGCGTACCGGCGAAGCAGGAAGAGCTTGTGCAGCTGCAGGAGGGGAAGCACCTCTGCGGCCCGCTCGGCCGCAGGGCTCTGCACCAGCCAGTCGGGATCCGTGAGCCGGTAGTTCACGAGGAACGCCCAGGTCTCCGTCAGGGCGGGGTCGAAGATGCGACGGCGCTCGACGGGGAGCGCGGGCGAGGTGAACGCAAGGTGTAGGGCGTGTCCTGTCTCATGGAACAGAGATTCGTAGTCGGACACACCCCCGCGGGGATAAGCCAGCACGTACACCTCTCCCGGAATGCGGGGAGCCACACAGCTTGCCCGGGGGTGCTTTCCAGGCCGCGCCTCGCAGTCGAAGGTGACACCCGGAAGTCCCTCGATGCGGATCCCCATCCCCTCCACCGTGAACTCGAGGGCCTCGTAAATCCGCGTTGCCGGGAAAACCTCGTCGAACGCCTCCATGCGGAAGAGGCGCGCAGCGTCCCCTGCATGTGCGCTCCCCACGTCCACGCCGAGGGCGGCAAGCCCCTTCGACATCCCATCCAGGTAGGGAGCCTCCGTCCTCTCGAGAAGGGAGTCCGCGTGCTCCCTCCAACCCTCGTAGTCGATTCCGGGGTGAAGCGCGTCGGCCCAGGCGCGCGGCGTCCCGAACCCGAGCCGTGCCAAGAGCTCGGTGCGACGCATCCAGAGCTCCTCCCGCTGGGGGTTGAGCCCTTCCCACGCCGACTCCAGGGCCTCCTGGATCCGACGCCGTCGCTCGACGTCCCTCTCCGAGCCCAGGTGCGCCTGCCACGCGAACAGACTCCGCTCTTTCCCGTCGATGCGGAGACGTTCCGCGGCCTCTCGCTCGCCGACCTCCCGCGCGAGGGGGCGCACGGAACGGTCGACCACGGCCCTACGGATCTCGAGCGCAAGCCGCCGCGCGTCCTCACGCGCCTCCTCCGTGAAGCCGGTCTCCACCCGTGAGTCGACCTCCGCGAGAAGGTCTCCGCTCGTTACGTCCCCGAAACGATCGTCCACCTCGTCGAGCTCGAGGGTCGCCTTCTGACCGGACCGAAAGCGGTAGACCTCGCGTGACACCGCTTCTCGGTAGTCGTCGTAACGCTCTCGGACATCCGGCAACGGCAATCGCTCCCCGGAAACCTGTAACTAGAGTACCCTCGCTCCGCCATGCCGCGCGAGTCGAAGAAAGAGCAAAGAAAGCGGGCGCTTCGGCTCGTTAAGACTCTGTTTCGAACGCATCCGGATGCTCATTGCGAGCTGCACCACCGCGGTCCCTACCAGCTCCTCGTCGCAACCATCCTGTCGGCGCAGTGCACCGATAAGGTGGTGAACACGGTAACGCACGAGCTGTTTCGCCGATTCCCGAGCCCCGCGCGCCTGGCCGCTGCGGACCCGCAGGAGCTGGAGCAGCTGTTGCGACCGACCGGCTTCTTCCGGCAGAAGGCGAAGACGCTTCTGGCGTCGTGCGACTCTATCGCGACCGAGCACGGAGGACAGGTGCCGAAGACGATGGAGGAACTCACGCGGCTCCCCGGCGTCGGCCGAAAGACCGCGAACGTGGTCCTGGGCAACGCCTTCGGGACGCCCGGAATCGTCGTGGACACCCACGTGGGCCGACTCGCGCGGCGCATGGCTCTTTCGAAGCAGACCGATCCCGTTCGGGTCGAGCAAGACCTGATGGACCTGGTCCCGGAAAAGGACTGGACGCAGTTCTCCCACGCGATGATCTTCCACGGCCGGCGTGTCTGCGGCGCCCGCAACCCGCAGTGCGAGCTCTGCTCCCTCTACACGGATTGTCCCTTCCCCCACGGCTCCGGGCCGAAGACGCTGAAGCGCTCGAGCACTCGCTCCTCCCGGAGACGCCGCTCGTGACGCGGAGGGTCCTTCACGAGGGAAAGGTCGGAACGTTCGCGCTGGTGGATGCCGAGCTGCCCGGCGGGACGCGGGTCAAGCTCGAGATTCTCGAACACCCGGGCGCCGCTGCGGTGGTGCCCTTCCTCACGGACGATCGCATCCTGCTGCTGAGGCAGTACCGCTACGCAGCGGGTGGAACGATCTGGGAGATTCCGGCCGGAAAGCTCGATCCGGGCGAGGATCCCGAAACGTGCGCCTTGCGCGAACTGGAGGAGGAAACCGGCTACCGCGCGGGACGGATCGTCCGTACGGGGGAGATCTTGACGACACCCGGCTTCACGAACGAGCGCATCTACCTGTACGCGGCGTACGACCTGGTTCCGGGGCGCCTCCAACACGGTCGAGGTGAGGTGATCGAAATCCACGAGGTTCCCCTCGAGGAGGCGCTCGCAATGGTGGAGAGCGGAGAGATCGTTGACGCAAAGTCGATCGTGGCCCTGCACCACGTCACACGGGCAACGCCGGGAGCCCGGTGAGCGCGCCGCTCGGGGTGGCCTTGACCGGCCACCATCTACGCCTCCCCTCTGTGCTTCGGCTTGCCCGTCGGGCCGAGACGCTCGGCTACGACGTAGTCATGGTGGATGGCGATACGGGGGCAGTTCCGAGCCGCCCCGAGACCCCGGTCTACGAAGGACTCACACTTGCCGGCCTCGCGCTCACCTCCACGGGCAGCATCCGGGTCGGTTCCATTCGCCTACCCTTTTTCTGGAACCCGGTCCTGCTCGCGCGAGGACTTTGCACTCTTCAGGAGGTCAGTCATGGTCGGGCGCTCGCCTTTTTCGGAGTGGGCCCCGGCCGGGGCTTCGGGCGCATCGGAATCCCGGATCGGTCACCCAGCGAACGCCTAGCGTGGCTCGACGAGGTACTGGAGGCGCTGCGGCCCCTCCTGCGCGGTGAACCCGTCACACGCCGCGGCACCTACGTCGGAATGGAGGAGGTCCGCCTTCCCGTAACCGGAGCGCCTCCCCCGATCGTCGTCGCAGCAGCCGGGCAGCGGGCTCTCGAGCTCGTGGACGCCCACGCCGACGTCTGGGATGCGAACGTCCCACCCCTTCGTGAGCGTCTCGAGCCGCTACGCGAGAAGATCCGCCGACCCATCGAGACTTGGATCTGGGTCTTTGCACGTCCGGGCGAGTCCGTAGAGCAAGCGGCGAGCGCTTACCGCAAGCACTGCCCCTGGTTCTCGGAAGTCTCCGATTCCGATCTGCCGCGGGCGTTGTTGTGGGGAGAGCCCGAACGCTGTCGGGATCACCTTCGGGGCCTGAGATCCGAGCTCTGCGTCGCGCGGCCGATTCTCGATCTGATCGGGCTCGGCGAGGAGGAGGCCGTTCGCGCCCTCGAGGCGCTTGCACCGGCGAACGAGAGTTCAATTTCGTAGGCTTGCAGGCTCCCGGATGGACCGGGGACTGGGTCGGAGGATCGCCAGACCCAGGATCGTCAGACCGGACAGGAGCACAGGGTGCGCGGCCGCTACCGCTTCAAGCCCGGCGGGGCCCCAGGCGTGACCCCGATGGTCAAGCGGCTGCTCATTGCAAACGGCGTTGTCTACCTGGCTCAGGTCTTTGGAATCGTCACGATCCAGTTCGGGGCTCTCATCCCGGACCTGGTGGTAGCCGGTTACCTCTGGCAGCCCTTCACCTATATGTGGCTCCATGATCCGGGAGGGCCGCTCCACCTCCTGTTCAACATGTTCGCGTTGTGGATGTTCGGGGGACAGCTCGAGATGCTGTGGGGACCCCGGCGGTTCCTGCGCTTTTACCTGACCTGCGGAATCGGGGCGGGGCTGTTGATCTTTCTCGTCAACGTGTGGACGGCCCCGGGTGTCGCAACGCTCGGAGCTTCGGGAGCGATCTACGGGGTATTGACCGCCTTTTCGCTTCTGTGGCCCGACCGAACCATCATGCTCCTGTTTCCACCGATCCCGATCAAGGCGATCTGGTTCATCCCGCTGCTCTTCGTGTTGCAGATCGGGTTCAGCCAAGGTCAGATCAGCCACGTGGGGCACCTCGGAGGGGTCCTCGTGGCGGCCTTCCTGCTTCGAAGCGAGCTGTCTCGATACCTGAGCACGCGGGGCCTGCGCCACCGATGGCACCGCTTCCGGATGCGGAACCGCTTGCGGGCAGTCCGTCGCGAAGAGTGGAAGCGCAAGCGTGGTGACGACGACGACCTGCCGCCCAGCGTCCACTAGTACGCAGGGGGAAGAAGCATGGGCGACTCCGGAGAGATCCAGAGCACGTCGGAGGAGTTCGAGCGGGCAGCGCGGGTTCTCCTCGATTCGCCCTACGTCATCGCCCTGACCGGTGCGGGTCTCTCCGTCGAGAGCGGAATCCCGCCTTTCCGCGGACCGGGCGGTCTCTGGACAAAGCACGGCGAACCGCCAATGGACGGGTACCGGCGGTTCATGGACGACCCGGCTGGAGAGTGGCGCAAGCGCCTCAATCCCGAGGGGCCCATGAAAGCGCTGGCGGAAACGCTCGCGAAGGCCACTCCGAACGCGGGACATCGGGCGCTGGTCGAGCTCGAGGAGCTCGGGGTGCTTCAGGCGCTTATCACGCAGAACATCGATAACCTTCACCGGGCAGCCGGGCACAAGCGGGTTCTGGAAATCCACGGAAACGCGACCCTGCTTCGCTGTCTCTCGTGCGTGGGCCGCCTCCCGCGTGACGCGGTCTCGATCGATCCCGAAAACCTCCCGCCGCTCTGTCCCAGCTGCGGGGGGATCTTAAAGGGCGATACGGTGCAGTTCGGCGAGCCGATTCCACCCGACGTCCTACCCGACTGCTTCGAGGAGGGACGCAGAGCAAACTGCTGCATCGTGGCTGGAACCTCGGCAACCGTCTATCCCGCCGCCCAGATCCCTCTGGACGTGTTGAATCGTGGGGGAGCCCTGATCGAGGTGAACCTCTACGAGAGCGAAATCACGCGCGTCTGCGAGGTCAGTCTGCGCGGGCCGGGAGCGGCAACCCTGACGCGCCTCGTCGAGACAGCCCGGCGTCTCGCGCGAGGCTGAGGGCCCTCGGGTGTCGGAGCCGCAGACGGAGGAGGCCCCGGAACTCTCTTTCGTGCTGCCGTCTTACAACGAGGCCAGGCGCCTGCCCCGGACTCTCGAGCGCGTGGCGGCTTACTTCGACGCGACTCTTCCCAGCGCCGAGATCATCGTGGTGGATGACGGGAGCTCCGACGAGACGAGCCGGGTTGCGCGCGAGACCCTCGTCGGCCGGGCTGGAGCACAGGTCGTAACCTTCCCGCAGAACCGCGGCAAGGGAGCAGCCGTGCGAGCGGGGGTACTCGCCGCTCGAGGGCGACGCGTGCTGTTCAGCGACGCAGACCTCTCGACCCCCATCGAGGAAGAGGCCCGCCTGCGCGCAGCCCTGGATCGGGGCGCGGATGTCGCAATCGGCTCTCGGGCGGAGCCCGACTCGCGCGTCACGCTGCCTCAGGGAACGGCTCGACAATCGATGGGGCGAACGTTCAACGTGCTCGTGCGGCTGCTGGGCCTCACGAGCTTTCGCGACACTCAGTGTGGGTTCAAGATGTTCACCCGCGAGGCCGCCCAGGCGATTTTTCCCACCGCGCGCCTCGATGGCTTCGCCTTCGATGTTGAGGTGCTCTACGTCGCGGAGCGAGCGGGCTTTCGCGTCGTTGCCGTGCCCGTCGAGTGGAAAAACGATCCGGTCTCGCGGGTGCGGATGGTTCGAGACCCCGTCCGGATGATTCTCGAGCTTCTCCGAATCCGCTTGCGTTACCCGCCCTGGGGTGCCAGGGAAACAATCCGCGCGGTGAGCGCATCGAGATCGAGCAGCGCAACCGAGCGATCGCGCGAGAGATCCGGCGGACCCCCGTAGCCCGGATTCACGAAGAGCGTCTCGCCTCTTCGTTCCACCCCGGCGACGTGCGTGTGACCGAACACCAGCACGTCGGGTGTCCAGTCCTCCAGGGTTCGGGCGTAGCCCATGTGGATCCGGCCGAAGTTGTCGTACCAATGGCAGAGCAGGATTCGCCGCTGACCGATGTAGAGGCGCAGGTCCCAGGGGTAGCGATGGTAGAGGGGCTCGTCGCCATTTCCCGCCACCGCGACGACCGTGGCGATGCGCTCGAGGTCGTGCACGACCTGCTCCGAGCCGATGTCCCCCGCGTGCAGAATCAGGTCGACTCGCTCTCGCCGAAACGCCTCGAGTACGTCGGGGAGAACGATGCCGTGGGTGTCGGAAACGACT
>DAOUZG010000128.1 GCA_030665705.1 Deltaproteobacteria bacterium
AAAGTGATCTTCTAGAACCACGCGCCTCAGTCTGTCTGAGCCATCGAAGCCTTGCATGGGCGCAGGGGCGCCTAGTCTGAGCGCGTTATCGGCGGGCAGAGCCGAGGCGCAGGGCAACGAGCTTAGCCGCAGGACAACAAGCCGAGGCGTGGGGCGCAGAGAGTCCCGTGCGCCCGTGCACGGTGTGTTCGGATCTACGGTAGGAAGAACTGGCAGGCTTAGTGGTTTATTTCTCGCAAGCCGCTGGCCTCCCACTCCTTGGAGAGCTGGGTCAGCTTGCGGCTGAACTCGTGGCGCGGCTCGTCGAACGAAAGGATGATTTCCGTCGTTCGGGGGATATCGTCGCCCGCGAGCAGGCCGCGGTAGCGGTTCAGGTTGGCCAGAATCGCCTCGGCCACCTTCAGCGCTCGTTTCTCGGTTTTGATCAGGGGGCTCTGCAGGGTGTAGACGTTGTTCCGGCCCCACAGACTCTCGTCACGGACAATCGCGATCTCGCGGTAGATCCCGTGGATCGGGTCGTAGTTATACTCGACGCGGACCTCCTTGAAGATGTCCGAGTTCCCGGTGTAGAAGCCGCGTTCCTTCTCCACCTTGCCGAGCTGGCGGCACCGCGGGCAGTAAAAGGTATCTCCGTGGTTCAGGAGGAAGACACCCTTCGCGTAATCCTCGCAATCCGTGTTCTGGCAGTAGCCGACTCCCCGCTTCATGCGTGCCATTTGTTCTGACCTCCTCTCACCGCGACGTGTCTCCCCTCCGTCCGTCTTCCCCGGAACCGAGCCCCTGGAAACCCGCTTGGACCGGCCACGAGGCCTCGAACCTACCCACCACCAAATCCGCCGAACGACCTCGATCAGCATCATACGCCTAAACGAGCCACCGACCCTAGCCCCAGGCTGACCGGAGCTACCGCCTTACCCTCCAAACTCCATGCCGATCTTCCTCCCGATCCCACAACGGGTCGAGACTACACGGGCTCGCGGCTCGTCTTGCCGGCGGCTTGCCGGGGTTCGATGCCTGCCACGTCCCTAGCGAAGGGATGGTGGACCTCCCAGAAGTGGTATCTGGCTCCCCACCCCCCCGGCCCCGGAGTCACTTCCGAACCGGGAAACCATTGCAGACCCAGGGACGCCGGTTGTCAACTGGAAATTTCACCCGGGGACCCTGGCTCAGCCTCGCGTGGGCTCGCCAGGTCCCCTCCGTGTCGGGGGTCGTGCCCGGCGTGCGTAAGTTCCGCCAGGAGTGCACGTCTTCGCCGCGCGAGCCGCACTGCGTAGCCCGAGAGCGTGCCCAGCACGACGGCGTATGCCGCTAACAAGTAGCCCATCAGTGGTCCTCCGAGGACCCGCCTGCCTCGAGAAGTCGGCTCTCGAGACCGGCCACCTCAAACCGTCGCGTCAGGAGGTAGAGGAAGACCAGAAGAAAGGTTCCGAGCCCCGCCAGCAGCGGGTAAGCCATCGAGGCGGGTAGCGTCCCCCCGGAGGCGGGAGTGGAAGGATGCATCGCGCTTCCCCCCGCCAGCCTGACCGCGTAATGCACGAACGGAATCACCGCGGTGCCCGCGATTCCGTAGACCGCGGCGAAGGTGCGTGCCGTGTCGCTTCCGAATGCGAGCGCCCGAATAAACAGGTACGCCACGTAGAGGAACCACAGCACCAGGGTCATGGTGAGGCGCAGGTCCCAGACCCACCAGTGGCCCCAGACGGCCTTCGCCCAGATCGGCCCGCTGACCACGATCAGCGTGCAGAACACAATCCCGACCTCCGCACCGGCAAGTGCGAGCCGGTCCCACGCGGCCCGCCGCGTGCGCAGGTAGCCCAGGCCCCCGATGGCTGTCAGGATGAACCCGAGGTAGGCGGGGGGAACGCAAGGGACGTGGACGTACAGGATCTTCTGGACGACCCCCTGGATGCGTTCTGGAGGGGCGGAGATCACCAGCACCGTCCACAACCCGAGCCCGAGCAGGGCCAGCGCGCCGAACCAGTGCCCCACCCGAACGATTCGCTTCTCCAAGGTCAATCCTCCAGCAGGTAGTCGAACGTAAGGTAGGGGATCACGACGAAGACCCAGTCGTAGAGTGCCAGAGCCCCCCACCAGAGGCCCGGGACGGAGCGCCCGTCAAGGGCCTCTGCCGTGGCCCGGGACGCGATGACGAGCACGGGGAGGGCGAGCGGAAAGAGCAGCACCGGCAAGAGGAACTCCCGAAAGCGCGCGGACGTGGCCATGGTGGTGAGCATTGTTCCGAGGGCCGCCAGCCCCACGCCGCCCAGAAGCCCGGCCCATATCGCTTCAGGAAGGGCGGGTCCCCAGGCGAGTCCCAGAAACACCGAGAACAGGCCCGCGGTCCAGACCTCGATCCCCAGCAGGGCGATGAGGTTAGCCGCGCCCTTCCCCAGAAAGACCCACCCCCGGTCGCACGGCGCCAGCGTCAGCACCGCAAGCGCGCCTTCCTCGGTCTCTGTCTGGAGGGAGCGCGTGAGACCCAGGAGCGAGGCGAAGAGCAGCACCACCCACAGCAGGACGGGCAGCCAGGGGCGGGTCTCCGCCGTCGGAGTCGGGAGCGCGATGCTGAGAAGCACCACCACCAGCGCCGAGAAAACCGCCATGTGCCCAAGTCGATCGCGCGTTCGCAGGTCGAGCCGGATGTCCTTCCAGAGAACGGCCAGCGCGATCCGGGGTCCCGTCATCCGTGAGTCTCTTCGCGGGGACCCCCGGGGAGCATCCTCAACACTCCCTGCTCGAGCCGTAGGACCTGGTCGGCCAGCTCCCGAGCCGCGGGCACCGCATGGGCCGCGACCAGGACCGTACCTCCCCGGGCCCGATGTCTCTGCAACACCTTCGTGAGCCGCTCCGACGCCTCTTCGTCGAGGCCGTTCCACGGCTCGTCGAGCAGGAGGATGCGGGGCTGGTGCAGGAGGGCGCGCGCGAGACCGGTACGACGCCGGTATCCCTGCGAGAGCGTGCGCGCCCGACGGTGACGCATCGCCGCGAGACCGAGCTCCTCGAGAACCGACTCCACCCGCCCCGAATCGCTTCCGTGCAACCGAGCGACGAAGGCGAGGTTCTCCTCGACGGTCAGGTCGGCATAGAGGCCCGGCTCGGGCCCGAGCCAGCCGAGCTCGCTGCGAAGCGCCGGCCCGTCCTTCCGAAACGGGTCACGGCCGAGGATCCGGATCAAACCCGATGTGGGTCGCGTGAGGCACGCCAGGATCCGGAGCAGCGTGCTCTTTCCGGCTCCGTTCGGGCCGGCGACGAGCGTCACGGTCCCCTCCGGTACGGAAAACGAGACGTCGCGCAGTGCCCTCACCGGACCGTAGCGCTTCTCGACCTCCTGGGTCTCGACGGCGCTCACAGCGCTTTTCCACACCCGGCGCAAAAGCGGTCCCCCGGTTGGGGAGCCCGACCACAGCTACAGGGGGTCGGCCCCGTCGGCTTCTCGGGCTCACGAGTGCGGGCCAGCGTCCGCGCCGCCTCCCGGCGCAGCTCCTCCCGAAGCCGGTCGCGGTCCTCGGTGGAGAGCTTCCCCGTCTCGTAGTCGAACTCGAGGTCGCGCAGCGCCGCCACAATGGCCGCTCGCTCCAGATCCGATTCCGTCTCCTCCGCAACGGCCTCCACGCGGACGCTGGGATCGATCGGCCGGATCACGACGAGAAGGAGTCCGCCGCCGACGAGCAACAGAAGGAGCGGCTGGAACCAGGGCGGAGGAGTGGTGGGCGGGGGTAGCGGAAGCACGCGGAGCGGGATGCGGGTGTTCGGGGCGAGGTCGAAACCGACGTACCGGAGGTAGATCGAGTCGTCCTCCCGCATGGGCCGCGACGGGTAGAGCGTCCCGGCGTCGACGTCGATTCCGAAGTCCCGGATCACCACCTCGAGTTGGGCCAGCGGCTCCGCTACGCGAATCTCCGTCTCGAGCCTCGCACCCAGGCTGGGCAGATCGTAGGCGAACGTGTAGCCCCGCTCGCCCGGAAAGATGGGTCCGCGGATCTCCGCCGTCCCGTTTCTCACCTGTGTACCCTCGGGCAGCGGGCCACGACCGGTGGTAACCGTGCCGTGGTCGGGGGAGAGCGCGACACGGAACAGCGGCGGGCTCTGCTTGTCGACCACGACCACCTGAAGTGTCGGGTTGTTGATGACGACCTGCTGTTGAACTCGGTACCGACCCCCCTCGCGAGCGATGGCCAACCGCACCCGTTCGATCCGCGAGTCGCCGGGGTCGGACGTCCGGTCGTAGATGTGGAACATGAGAGACTGCGTCTGCGGCTTCCCCTCCTCGAAGACGACGCTTCCTCCTGAGAACTTGACCCCGTTGTACGTGGTTCCGAGCGCATAGAACGCCTGCGGGGGAAGCCCCCTGAAGGCGAAGCGTCCGGCCTCGTCGGTCACGGTGCTCGACTCGAACGTATCGCCCTCTCGGAGAAACCCGTTTAGACCCACGGTGAGGCCCACGCCCGCCTCCGGGCGGGTCGGATGAATGACCCGTCCCTCGATCGTCGCAGCCGGCGCCACCGCGGGCGCGGAGACGAGGAGAAGGCTCAGGTACGCGAAGGCCAGGAGGAAAACGTCCCGGGCCCTCACCCTTCGCGCTTGGAACGTGGTTCGGGAAGAGGCCAAAGCACCAGCAGGTTCCCAACGATGAATACGAACCCGCCGATCCAGATCCAGTTCACCAGCGGATTCAGGTAAACCTTCAGGGCTGCCGACCGGTCGGGCTCGAGCCCGGCGAGGATGACATAGAGGTCCTCTCGAAGCGAGCTCGCGATCGCCGGAACCGTGGCCGGCTGCTCCTGCTGGAAGTACATGCGCTTCTCCGGCTCGAGGATCCCGACCGGGTTCCCGTTATCGTAAACCGCTACCCGCGCCACCGCCCCCGCGGAGTGGGGATGCGAGACGGGCCGAAGCTGGCGGTACTCGAGCGTGTAGCCCGCGATCTCCCAGCGCTCGCCCGGCCGTAGGAGCCGCGTCTCTTCCAGGTTGAACGCGGCACCTGCGAAACCGATGAACATCAGAAGGACGGAGAGATGCACGATGTAGCCGCCGTAGCGCCTCTGATTGCGGAGAACGAGGTTCCAGCAGGCGCGCTGGGGACTCTCCCCGCGCCGCATGCGCGAGCGGATCCCTCGCGCATACTCCTCTGTAATCGTCCCTCCCACGAAGGCGCACAGCGTTATGTAGGCCACCGGGTAGAACTCCCGGATGCCCAGCGCGACGAGAGCGACCGCAGCCACGACGGCCGCCACGGCCGGCCAGAGGAAGCTCTTACGCAGGTTCACCCACGTCGCCCGACGCCACGCGATCAGAGGACCCACCCCCGCTAGGAGGAGCATGAAGATCGCGAGGGGTCCCGCGTACCGGTTAAAGAAAGGCGGCCCGATCTGGATCCGCTCACCGTGCAGGGCCTCCGAGAAGGTGGGGTAGAGGGTTCCGAAAAAGACGATTGCACACAGTCCCAGGAACACCCAGTTGTTCAGAAGGAAGCTCGCCTCCCGCGAGAGCACCGAGTCGAGTCTCGCGTGGCTTCGGAGCTGGGGCACCCGGTGGATCAGGAGGGCGAAGAAGATCGCGGCGACGAGCAGGACGTACCCGAGAAAGACGTAGCCGAACCATCCCGACTGCGTGAAGCTGTGCACCGACTGTACGACACCGCTTCGTGTCAGGAACGTTCCGAACAGACACAACGAGTAGGTGAGACCGATCAGCGCCAGGTTCCAGATCTTCAGCATCCCGCGCTTTTCCTGAATCATCACCGAGTGGAGGTAGGCGGTTCCGGCGAGCCACGGCATGAACGAGGCGTTCTCAACCGGGTCCCAGGCCCAGTACCCGCCCCACCCGAGTACCTCGTACGCCCACCGGCCGCCCAGCATGATGCCGCATCCGAGGAAGAACCAGGCGGTGAGGG
>DAOUZG010000161.1 GCA_030665705.1 Deltaproteobacteria bacterium
TCGAGCACCACCTCCCATCCAGCGCCTCGTACCTCGGGATCGACATCAGTTCCACCATGGTCGAGCTTGCGCGCCCCCGACTTCTCCGCTTTGGCGCGCGCGCCGAGGTCCGCCTCACCGAGGGCGAGCCGAAGTTCGACGTGAAAGGGGGCGGCTTCGACCGCTTCGTGTCGACGTACGTTCTCGATCTCCTCTCGTTCGACGACATCCGGTCCGTGATCGCCGAGGCACATCGCATGCTCGCTCCCGGCGGGCTCGTCGGGTTCGCGAGCTTAACGCGCGGGCAGACCGGGCTCTCCCGTCTCGTCGGAAAGGCGTGGATGGGTCTCTACTCGATCCGTCCGTCGCTTGTCGGTGGGTGCCGGCCGATTCCCCTGCTCGAGTTTCTGCCCGACTCGGAATGGAAGATCCGACATGCGGGTCAAATTACGAGCTTCGGCATTTCCTCCGAGGTGATCGTCGCCGAGATGCTTCTGGCCTGACCCTGGCTCCTCGCTTCGGCGTGTTCGAGCCCGAGGAGCGGGTGTGAACGAGGAAGGGTACGTCCGGAATCGGGGTTCCAAATCCCGCGGCCCGGTGCCATCATCGGTGATCGTGGTCTGATGCTGGTCACGGCGCAGAACATCAAGAGGCATCTCGAGCGCGAGGAATCCGAGGAGGGAGCACACGGATGACGTCACTCGAGACGCAGCGACTCCTGCTACGGCAGTTCCGTGAGTCGGATCTTGATCGGTACGCGGCGATCTGTGCCGACCCCGAGGTGATGCGCTTTCTCGGCGGCAAGCCCTACTCCCGGGCCGAGTCGTGGCGCCATATGGCCACGATGCTCGGCCACTGGCAGCTTCGAGGCTACGGCATGTGGGCGGCCGAGGAGAAGTCGAGCGGCCTACTCGTAGGCCGCATCGGCTACGTCCACTATGAGGGATGGCCCGGGTTCGAACTAGCGTGGACGCTCGGGCGCACGTACTGGGGTCGGGGATACGCGACGGAGGGCGCCCAGACGGCCCTTGAGTACGCGTTTACCAAGCTCGACCAGTCCCACGTCATCAGCCTGATCCACCCGGAGAACGCGCCCTCCATCCGCGTTGCCGAGCGAATCGGCGAACGGTTCGAGCGCACGACCGACCACTTCGGTACCGAGGTCTGTGTGTACGGGATTCAGCGACAGTAGGGCCCCGGCAATCCGTTCGGCGGCCCGAGGTACTTCACCATCCGGAACTACTTTGAAACACGCTGGGTAGCACCGCGTTACGCGGCTGCGCGGCCGGACGTCCACACCAAGATCGTGGAGCAGGTGCGAAAGCGGGTCGCCCCCTCGGGTCCCCTCGAGCGTGCGGTCGATGTCGGTTGCGGCACCGGTCTTTCGACACGATGCCTCCGGCTCCTGGCTCACCGGGTTATTGGCGTAGATCCCGCTCCGTCCATGGTGGCAGAGGCGGCCCGACTCGGGGGGGCGCTCTACGCGCGAGGTAGCGCGGAAGCTATACCCATCCGAAGCGAGAGCATCGACCTCCTTGCGATCGGCTGCGCCTACCACTGGTGCGAGCCGGACGCCTTCCTGCGAGAGGCTGCTCGGGTGCTGCGACCCGGGGCGTGGCTGATCGTCTACGACAACGGCTTCCTCGGTCAGACCCCTCGCTCCTCGGCATTGCTCGATTGGGTGGTATCGAAGCACTGGGCGCGGCTCCCGCGGACGCCCAGACATCGGTTGCCCGAGCCTGCGACCTTCTCCCACGAATCGTTCTCTTTGGTGGGAAACGAGTTCGTCGAGGAGTGGGTGCCCATGAGCCGGGACGGGCTGGTGACTTATTTCACCACCCAGAGCGGTGCGGTCGCCGCGATCGAGAATGGTCAGTTCTCGCTTGAGGAGATGGAGGAGTTTCTCCACCAGGGACTGGGGGAGCTCCTCCCTTCGGGTATCGACGAGATCCGCTTCGGTGGCCCGGTTCTCTACCTTCGGCGCGGAGGCTGAGGTGCTAGCTGCCGGGGAAGCGACCCGTTAGCCTCTGAGCTCGCATCTGGGGAACGGGAATCGGAGGAGCTTCTGGATGTCGTTCGGCCGCGTCCTCGTCTGGATTGCAGGTGTCATGTTCCTTGTCTTCGGGCTCGCGTATCTGCTGACCCCGGCCAGCCTCGTCGAGCCGGCCGGCATTTCGTTGTCCACGCCGAGCGCGCTTACGGACGTGCGTGCGACCTATGGTGGCTTTGCGCTCGGGCTTGCCGCGTTTCTCCTCTGGTCTGCCCTCGCCCCAAAGCGAGTAGCCGTCGGACTGGTGGCCCTGGCCCTCATCGAGGCGGGTGTGGGCCTCTGTCGCGCCATCGGCGTAATGGTCGATGGGGCCCTCAACCAGTTCCACATCACGGCATTTCTGATCGAGATTTCGTTGGCTCTTTTGGCGCTGATTGCTCTGGCTCGTGCGCGTGGGTCGACCGATCCAAACGCGGTCTGAAAAGGAGCGGTCTGAAAGGAGAAGTGCGGTGGAGAACAGCCCGGATGAAACCGGCTCTCTTCGAACCGAGGAAGTTCGACGCGTCCTGGACAGGCTGCACGACGCGGCGCGATGGGATCTTCTCCGGTTCGTCGGTCTCGCGCCCCGGCTGGCGATCGGCTTCCTGAAGCGTAAGGACCGCAGCGAGATTCTCACCCCGAGTGTGATGAGGAACGCATTCATCCCGGTGTCGCGTGAATCCGGGATGCTTCTCTATCTGACGGCACGCGCGATCCGAGCCACCTGCATCGTCGAATTCGGGACTTCATTCGGCATCTCGACCCTCTACCTGGCCGCCGCGGTCCGTGACAACGGTGGAGGGGTCGTGATCGGCACGGAGATCGAAGCGTCGAAGCACGAGAGGGCCGTGGCCAACCTCAGGGAGGCCGGGCTGGGGGATCTCGTCGAGGTGCGGCTGGGCGATGCGCTTCAAACGCTCAAGGACGTGCCCGATCCAATCGATCTGGTCTTCCTCGACGGATGGAAGGGTCTTTATCTTCCGGTGTTGGAGCTGCTGAAGCCGAAGCTACGGGCCGGTGGCATCGTTCTCGCCGATAACATCCTCGACTTCAAGAAGGCTCTCCGCCCCTACGTGGAATACATGCAGTCGGGGCAGAATGGGTTCGAGTCCACAACACTGTCCGTTGCAGGCGGCGTCGAGTATTCCTACTGCCGGGGTTAGGCAACGCGAGCGCCGTGGCCGTAGCGCACCGCGCCACGCGGCGCTCAGCCCCCTTCGGCCTTCAGCTTGGCCCACCGGTAGTCGGCCTTCCCACTCGGACTGCGAACGACCTTCTCCACGAAGACAAATGCCTTGGGGTGCTTGTAGCGCGCGATGTGCCGTCCGCACTCCTCACGGAGTTCCTCGCCGCTGACCTGTACGCCCTCGCGGAGCTGCACGATCGCCACCACCTCCTGGCCCCAGCGCTCGCTCGGCCGTCCGGCGACGACGGCGTCGTAGACCGCCGGATGATGCTTGAGGGCCTCCTCGACCTCCTCCGCGAAGATCTTTTCGCCGCCCGAGGTAATGGTCGCTGAATCCCGACCGTAGACCTCGATGATTCCGTCCGCTCCGGTCCGAGCTCGGTCGCCGGGCACCGTATAGCGCACGCCGTCGATCTCGGGGAAGGTGCGGGTCGTCTTGTCGGGGTCCCCGAGGTAGCCGAGAGGAACGCGTCCCTTTCGAGCGAACCATCCGATCTCCGGGTCGCCCGGGGCGAGCACACGCGCGAGGTCCTCACTGAGGACGCACGTACCGGGGTTCGGTGCGAACTTCCCGGTCTCGGCTCCCGTGGCCTTGGTGCTGACGTGTTGGCCCTGCGCTCCCGACTCCGAGGAGCCGATCGCGTCGAGGAGCATCACCTGCGGGATGTGCTCCAGGAATTCCTTCTTGTAGCCCTTCGCGAGCGGTGCCCCTCCCGACGCCAACACGCGCATGCTGGAGAGGTCGTAGGACTTCCTCCGAAGCTGGTCGAGAAGCGGACGGGCAAAGGCGTCCCCCCCGATCAGCAGCCCGTTCGCCTTCTCCCGCTCGACGGTGGAGAGGATGTCGTCGGGGTCCAGATGCCGAACCTCGTTCTGCACGACCACCGTGTGCCCGGCGAACAAGTTCAGAAACGCGACCCAGTGTGAGGCTCCATGCATGAAGGGGGGGCAGGGGACGGATCTCTGGCCGCCAGCGCGGGCCCGCTCGACGATCGATTCCAGATCCGGGTATTCGGTTCCGTCCATGCGGCGGCCGCCCATCGCCGTGACGAAGATGTCGGCCTGCCGCCAGAGGACACCCTTGGGCGTGCCGGTGGTCCCTCCCGTGTACAGGATGTACAGGTCGTCGGGGGACCACTGGAGGTCGGGGCGGTCAGCCGAGGAAGAGGCCAGCGCCGCCTCGTAGTCGACGGCCCCCGAGAGGAGCGGGTTCCCGGAGTCGTCCGCGACCTGGATCAGAATTTCCAGATCCGGGAGGTCCGATCGAATCTTGTCGAGCGTGGGCGCAAAGGTGGCGGCGTAGACGATCCCTCGGGCGCGCGCGTCCCGCAGCAGATAGATGAGCTCCTGCTCCACGTACCGGTAGTTGACGTTGAAGGGGGCCACACGCGCCTTGTATGCGCCGAGCATCGCCTCGAGGTACTCGTTCCCGTTGTGGAGGTAGAGGGCCAGGTGGTCCTGGCCCGACTCCCAGGGCTGGAGCTCGTCCCGCTCCCGGCACAGCCCCAGGTCGCGGTCGAGGAGGAAGTTCGCCAGCCGGCGCGTCCGGTCCGTGACTTCTCCGAACGAGAATCTCCGCTCGCGAAAAACGAGGCACTCTCGGTCCGGGACCGTCTCGGCAACGGCCTCCTGTAACTGCGCCAAATTGAAGTCCATCCACGCCTCCCAGGACTCCGTAGGTCGCGCCATCCTGCCATGGACGAGTGCCGTCGTCACCCGGAAACAGAAGGGCGTTGGGCTGTGACTGTGCGACACACATCGAGCCGCGGGGGTAGGTGGGCGGGTTCCGGCATTTGTGCGCTCGCTCCGCGTTGGGCAGAAGGCCGGGGTTGGGGGTCTGGTCCGGGAGGTCTTCTCCGGCCCCGGCCCGCTCCTCTCGCGGTCGAGTTCTCACTTCACTGCATGATCCTCGTCATACCGACTTCCGGGTAA
>DAOUZG010000025.1 GCA_030665705.1 Deltaproteobacteria bacterium
GAGCCCACGATGGGAGGCCTGGGCCGCCGCAGCGGCCACGGCGTCCCCTCCGTATTCCACCATCCCCTCCTCGAAAGGGATCTCCAACAGATCGGAGATCTTCTCGAGCTCCACCGCTGGATGCTCGACGAGTTGTTCGTAGCGGACGTGAACCAGCGGGACCCGTCGTTCCCGGAGGAAGCGCGCGATGGCCGGGACATACCGATCCAGGATGGGGTTGAATCGAAGCGCCTCTTCGTAGCTTCCGTCGAAGAACGACTCGGCATACGAGGAGAGAATCGCCAGAGGGTTCCGCGTGAGGGTGACGTACCGTGCCTTCGGGTAGAGCTGTGCGATAAACGGCAGGGCCAGGGCGTAGGCCGGCGTCTTGTCGATCAGGATCGATTTCTCCGGATGGGTAGCGAGAAGCCCTTCGTACACGCTGTCCGCATAGGCGCGACACGCAGCGATGTAGTCCTTCTCTCCCTCCGGGAGACGCAAGACGACCTCCTGGATCGCCTCCTGGGAGATCACGGGATCGTACGGAGCCTTTTCCACCCGGTCGAAGTATCCCAGGAAGGCGAGTGGGGTCAGGAGATGCGGCTCGGGAACGCCGAGGATCTGCGAGTGGGCCCCGAGCATGCGGGCTAGAAGGGTCGACCCGGAACGCGGGGGACCGATCAGGAAAAGGAGCCGATCTTCCACCTCGAGCCGCCTCCGTGGATCACACGCACCGGAACCCCGGCCCGCGCATCGCGGAGAACTTGCCCCCGTCCCTACGCCGGTGTCAAACCCCGGCCTGTGCGGACTGTTGACGCGGCTCGCCGAAAGGAGCCCCTGCGCGCCGGGCCGCCCGAAGGTGTCACCAGCCGGAATCGCCCGGACCAGTCCGGAGTACCCCGTGAGGCTCAGCCGCATTGCGTCTACAATCGCGGAGCGTTGCTCGTGGGACGAGCACGGAGAGGATGGGTGGGCGAGTTTCGGGTCGACTGGATCGCAGAGGGAGACGAGGCCCGGCTCGACCAGGCGCGGGAGCTTGCCCGGTCCCGCGTCCTCGTTCACGCTTCGGTCTACGCTTCGCTCGACTGCCCTGCGATCCGCAAGCGGAGCCGACTGCTCGTGGTGAGCCACGGGGAGCGCCTCGTAGGCCTCGCAGCCGTTGTGGACGGGATCTTTCCCTTTCCCGCCGTTGCGCTCTGTGCCTCCCTCCCCGGAGCGTCGCAGTTCCTGCTCAGTCGGGTCGATGCTCCCTTTGTCGTCCTCGCGACCCAGCCCTTCTGGCACGAGGTTGAGCGTTGCGGCGGGCAGCGCGAGTTCGAGGAGATCCAGATGGCCCGGCTGCATCCGGCCGAGCTTCCCGATCCCGACCCCCGCCTCGAACGGCTGACGCGACCGGAGGAACTCAAGGCTCTCGTCGGGTCCCGCGTCTCGGCGGTCCACTTCGAGGCCGGGCCCTTCCTGGGTGTGCGTGGCCCCGAAGGGGACCTGGTCGCCTGCGGCGGTGTGCACTTCGTCACCGACCGAGTTGCCCAGATCGCCTACGTGCACACGCGGCAGGATCGTCGGCGCGAGAAGCTGGCGACGTCCGTCCTCATCGGTCTGGTTCGTGAGTTGGAGACGGAACAGCGCCGTGTGGTTCTTCAGGCCCAGACGGACAACGGTGCTGCGATGCAGCTCTACGCGCGGTTCGGGTTCCGTGGTCGGGTTCGGACGGCGTCTTTCACCTTCGCCGAGCGGGTTGCTGCGCCGCCTCGTCGTTCGGCGCGAGCCGAGCCCGGCTCCTCAGGAAGAGGGGGACCGGGAGCGGATCCTCTGCAGCGCTGATTCGAGTGCCTGACGGAGCTCGCCGATCTCCTCCCGCATCCGCACGATGATGACGACACCGGCCAGGTTCACCTCCAGGTCGTCCACCAGGGTGTGGGCGACGCGAACCCGCTCCAACATCCGCTCCGAGAACTCGAGCTTGCTCGGTTCCGGTCCGTCCGACTCGATGATCTCCTCCTGTTCGAGAGCTCGGACGAAGCCCTCCTCCACGTTGAGAAGCTCCACGATCTGACGGCGCGTGTAGAAGGTCATGGCTGCTTCAGGTCCTTCCGCAGGTCGATCTCTCCATAGAGTTCTACCCACTCCTGCGCGAGGGTCTCGAGACGCGGGTCATCGGTCTCCGGCAGGCGGGCGATGAGCCGCACGATCAGGTCGCCCCGTGCCTCGGTCTTGCGGTCGGGCACTCCCTTTCCGCGAAGCCGGAGGCGCGTTCCACTCTGCGATCGGGGCTGAATCCGCATGGAGACCGGTCCGTCCGGCGTGGGTACCTCGACGGATGCACCGAGCACCAACTCGGGCAGGCTCACGGGCAGGTCCATGAGCAGATCCCGGCCCTCCCGTCTGAAGTACCGGTGAGGACGGACGTGGAGGGTCAGGTAGAGGTCGCCGGGCGGCCCGCCCGGGGTCCCCGGGGTGCCCTGGTTGGCGAGCCGGATCCGTGTGCCTTCATCCGACCCCCGCGGGATGCGGACTTTGAGCGTGGTCTCCTCGTCGGGCAGGCCGGGACCGCGGGGTCGGGCCACCCGAACCCGCACCTCCCCCCCGCGGATCGCGTCCATGAATTCGACGGTGACTTCCCCCTCGACGTCCTGCCCGCGCATCGGTCTGGCGGCTCTGAAGGGACCCCCGCGTGCCGCCCGTCCTCCGAAGAGCTCCGAGAAGAGATCCCCGAGATCTCCCTCGACGAAGGTCTGACTGAAAGGGCTCCGTCGGGTCCCTTCCGACCATTGACGGTAGGCACGCGCCTGGTCGGAGTCGAAGCCCTTGGCTAACCCGGCCGCTCCGAACTCGTCGTAAAGCTTGCGCTTCTGCGTGTCCGAGAGGATGTCGTAGGCGAAGGAGATCTCCTTGAAGCGTTCCTCGGCCTGCTTGTCGTTCGGGTTGACGTCGGGGTGGTACCGGCGGGCGAGCCGGTGGTAAGACTTCCGCACCTCTTCGGCGGAAGCTCCCCGGGCAACCCCCAGAACCTCGTAGAGGTCCTTCTCCTCCATCCACGGTGACGATAGCGCAGGCGCCCGATCGGCGGGAAGCGCTCCGACCCCTACGCGGCGGAGGCGGGAAGTGTCTTCAGAAATTCCTCGGGCTCGGGGTGGTCCCCGGCCGACTTACTGCGGTAGGTGTAGTAGAGCGTGTCTCCCGGACCGATGACGACGACGCCGCCGAGCTGCCACGGGTCCCCCTTGACCTGCCCCTGCCGGAACCCACGACGGAAGGCCCGAAAGCCGTTCGTGAAGACGGTGGGGCCGAGGAGTCGCACGACTCCGCGTCGGAACTGTCCCGCCCGGTAGGCGTCAAGGCTGGGGTCGACAAACAGGGGAAACGGAATTTCGAACTCCTTCCGGAACTCACGCGCCTGCTCGGGCGTTCCGTTCCCGATAACGTAGAGTCCTGCACCCAGTCGCTGGATCTCTTGCCATACGCCGCGCAACTGCGCGACCTGCTCGCGGCAGAAGACTCAACCGAAGTGACGAACGAAGACGAGTACGGCCGGCCGCTCGGTCCAGAACTCCCGCAAGAGAGTCGACTTGCCATCGAGGTCCTGAACCTCGACGTGAGCGAGGTCTCTGATCCATTTCATGAAGGTTCCCCGCAGTTTGGAGGGCGCTTGGGTCCCCTGGAAGACGTACCGGTAAGTGAGGTGTGCTAGAAGCCGAGCGCGAGCCGCGCCGCCTCCGACATCATGCTCTGATTCCAGGGTGGGTCCCAGACCAGCTCGACGTCGGCATCCGCGACCCCCGGAACGCTCGCGATCTTCCGATGCACCTCTTCGACGAGGTAGCCCGCAACCGGACATCCGGGCGCGGTGAGCGTCATGCGGATCCTGGCGCGCTGCTCGTCGTCGAGGTCGATTTCGTAAACGAGGCCGAGCTCGTAGATCGACACCGGGATCTCCGGGTCGTAGACGCTGTGGAGCACCTCGATGATGTGCTGTCGAATCTCATCGTGGGACGGGCTGCTCGGCTCCATCACGGCTCCTTTCGGGTGGGCTATTCCGTCGTAACCGTCTCGTCGCCGCCACTCAGGGCGGCGCACAAGGTGTGCCACGGTAGGCTCGCGCACTTGACCCGGATCGGGTAATCGCGGACCCCCGCCAGCACGACGAGCTTTCCGAGTGAGGGGCCCCCGCCGTTGGGCCCCGATGCGCCTGTCACCAGTTTGTGGACCTGCTCGAAGAGGGCCCTCGCATCCTCTACTCGCAGGCCCTTGATGGCTTCGGTCATAAGCGAGGCCGACGCGGTCGAGATGGCGCATCCGGACCCCTCGAAGTGAATCTCCCGGACCGTGTCGCCATCCAGCTCGAGGTGCACCGTGACCCGATCGCCGCAGAGCGGATTGAACCCCTCTGCCTTGCGGTTCGCCGTTGCAAGCTGGCCGAAGTTCCGCGGCCGCTTGGTGTGGTCGAGGATCAGCTCCTGGTACAGGTCCCTCAGGTCCGACATCAGCCAAAAATCTCGTGCACGCGGTGGAGACCCTCAATCAGCCGGTCTACCTCCTGGCGTGTGTTGTAGAGGCCGAACGACGCGCGCGTGGTGGCAGGCACCCCGAAATGCTGCATCACTGGCTGCGCACAGTGGTGACCCGCCCGAGCAGCGACGCCCTCGCGGTCGAGGATCGTTCCTACGTCGTGGGCATGGACGCCCTCCATCACGAACGAGACGATGCTTACTTTCTCTTTGGCGGTTCCGGTCACGCGCACCCCTGGGACCTCGCTCACCTTTTCGGTGGCATACGCGAGCACCTCTTCCTCATGCGCTTGGAGAGCCGCCGCGTCTATTCCGGCCAGGTAGTCGATGGCAGCCCCCAGACCGATCGCGCCCGCGGTGTTGGGCGTCCCCGCCTCGAACTTGTAGGGAATATCGTGGTAGGTCGTCCGCTCGAATGTGACGCTGCGGATCATCTCTCCGCCGCCGTGGTACGGGGGCATCGCGTCGAGAAGCTCCGCGCGTCCGTAGAGCACGCCGATCCCGGTGGGGCCGTAGGTCTTGTGCCCCGAGAAGGCGTAGAAGTCGCATCCGAGCTCCCGCACGTCGACGCGGAGGTGGGGTGCCGCCTGGGCACCATCGACGAGGACAGGAACCCCCGCCGCGCGCGCTGCGTCCACGATCTGCCCGACCGGGTTGACGGTCCCGAGGGCGTTGGAGACGTGGGCGAGTGCGAGGAAACGGGTTCGAGGGGTCAGAAGCTGGTCGAGTTGCTCCAGGACGAGCTCCCCTCGCTCGTCGAACGGGAGCACCCGGAGCCGTGCACCGGTCTGCTCGCAGACGAGCTGCCAGGGAACGATGTTGGAGTGGTGCTCCATCTCCGTGATGAGAATCTCGTCACCCTCCCGCATCCGAGGACGAACGAAGCTCTGGGCTACCAGGTTGATGGCCTCGGTCGTGCCTCGTACGAAGACGACCTCTCGCTCATCTGCGGCTCCGATGAAGCTCTGCGCCTTCGCCCGTGCCGTCTCGAAGGCCTCGGTTGCCTGCTCCGTCAGCTCATCCAGGCCGCGGTGCACGTTGGAGTTGTAATGAGCGTAGTAGCGGCTCACCGCATCGATGACGGCCCGGGGCTTTTGCGTGGTTGCCGCGTTGTTGATGTAGACGAGCGGCTTGCCCCGAATGGTGCGCTCGAGAATCGGAAAGTCCTTCCGGATCCGAGCGACGTCCAGACCGGACGAGCTCCGCTCCCGGGGGTGCGCTCGGCGGGGTGCCTTCACGACTCGAGCCTCCCCGCAACTCCGTTCCCGAGCCACATGAGCATCTGGCGGTCCAACCGAGACCTGAGCGTGTCCACCGGGAGCTCTTTGAGCACCTCCCACGCAAATCCTCGGAGCAGGGTGGCCCGTGCCTCTGCGAGGCTGATCCCGCGCGAGCGGAGGTAGAAGAGCGCGTCGTCGTCCAGATGACCCACGGTCGTCCCGTGGGTGCACCGAACGTCATCGGCGTAGATCTCGAGCCAGGGCTTCATGTTGACACGCGCACCGCGGGAGAGCACCACACTCCGGCTCGTCTGGTTCGCGTTGATCTTCTGCGCGCCCGGCCTCACCAGGATGTGTCCCAGGAAGACCCCGCGTGCGCGGTCATCGAGGATCCCCTTGTAGGTCTCCCGGCTCGAGGTGCTAGGGCTCGCATGATCGATCCGCGTGTAGTGATCCAGGTGCTGACGGTTCCGGCCGGCGAAAATCCCTTCCAGGCTGCACTCCGCGCCTTCCCCGGCGAGCCGCGTCTCGATATCGACGCGCGCCAAGCTGGATCCGAGCGCGAGTGACCAGGATCGGAGCCGGCTCGCGGACCGCTGCTCGGCCACCACCCGACCGACGTGGAAAGCCCGCTCCGACTCCTCTTGGAGCCGAACGTGGTCCAAACGTGCATTCGACTCGACGAAAATCTCCGTGACCGGCGCGCTCAACGTCGGCGAGTCGCCCCCGCTTCGGTAATGCTCCACGATCACCCCTTGGCTCCCCTCGCCCGCCACGATGACGACGCGGGGGAAAGCCGCCCGGGGTTCGCCGTTCGACTCGACGTGGTGAACGACGTGCACGGGCCGGTCGAGCGTGACGTGCGGCGCGAGCTCGATCAGGACACCCCGATCGAAGAGGGCCGTGTTCACGGCTGTGATCCCGGGGGACTCGCAGTCCGCGAGCTGACCGAGGCGACCCTTTACCCTGTCGAGACTCTCCACCAGCGAGCCGATGGTGAGTCCCCGGGGAAGTCCGTTCTCGGGGATATCGAGGAGGATCCCCGATCCTGTTACCGCGACTCGATACGCCTCGCCGACGCGTTCGGGGAGGTCCACCGGAAGCGTTGCAGCCCCGTTTGCGGCGGGTCGGAACGGAACACGGCGGATCGGATCGAGAGGCGTGTGGCGCCAGACCTCCTCCCGAGGGCCGGGGAGGCCCGTCTCCTCGAAACGCTCCGCCGCCTGGCGCCGCAGCTCCTCCACCCAGCCGCTCTCCGCACCTGCGAGCTCGGCCCGGCGGGATCGGTAGGCCTCGATGAGCGAGTCTTGGGCCACGACGGGACTCACGCTTGCAGGGTCCTCCCTTCGGCCTGGCTCGTCTTCGCGGTCTCCTTCTCGATCCAGGCGTAGCCGTGCTCTTCGACCTGCTTGGCGAGCTCCCGATCCCCCGATTTGACGATCCGTCCGTTGAGGAGAATGTGCGTGAAGTCGGGAACGAGGTAGTTCAGGATCCGCTGATAGTGCGTGACCACGACGATTGCGCGGTCCTCGCGCCGCAGCTCGTTGACGCCGTTTGCCACGATCCGGAGGGCATCGACGTCGAGCCCGGAGTCGGCCTCGTCGAGGATCGCGAGCTTGGGCTCCAGCACCGCCATCTGCAGGATCTCGTTCCGCTTCTTCTCACCCCCGGAGAAACCCTCGTTGATCGAGCGGTTCAGGAAGCTCTCGTCCATCTGCACCACCTTCAGCTTCTCCCGCACGAGCGCCAGGAACTCGAACGCGTCGATCTCCGGCTCGCCCCTCTCCTTGCGGATCGCGTTGAGGCCCGCGCGGAGGAAGTAGCTGTTGCTGACACCCGGGATCTCCACGGGGTACTGGAATGCGAGGAAGATCCCCTCTTGCGCGCGCTCCTCCGGCGCGAGGTCGAACAGGTTGTGGTTCTCATAGATGACCTCGCCCGCGGTCACCTCGTAGCCCGGTCTCCCGGCGAGGACGTGCGCGAGGGTGCTCTTGCCGGACCCGTTCGGTCCCATCACCGCGTGTACCTCACCCGCCCGGACCGTGAGGTCGACTCCGCGCAGGATCTCAACGCCCCCCACCTTAGCGTGAAGGTTTCTGATCTCGAGCATCCCCCGTGCCTCCCGACGAGCTAGCCGACCGATCCTTCGAGTGTCACGCCGAGCAACTTCTGAGCTTCGACTGCAAACTCCATCGGCAACTCGCGGAAGACCTGCTTGCAGAAGCCGTTGACGATCATGGAGACCGCATCTTCGGCAGAGATTCCTCGCTGCTGGCAGTAGAACAGCTGGTCTTCCCCGATCTTGGAGGTACACGCCTCGTGTTCGACGACGGCCTCACTGTTCCGGGCGTCGATGTAGGGGAAGGTGTGGGCGCCACAGCGGTCTCCGATCAGAAGCGAGTCACACTGGGTGTAATTGCGGGCGTCGGTCGCGCGTGGGTGGACCTCCACCAGGCCCCGGTAGGTGTTCTGTCCACGGCCGGCCGAGATTCCCTTCGAGACGATGGTACTCCGCGTGTTCTTCCCAATGTGGATCATCTTCGTTCCGGTGTCGGCCTGCTGGCGGTTGTTCGTAACCGCAACGGAGTAGAACTCGCCGATCGAGTCGTCCCCCTGAAGAAGTACGCTCGGATACTTCCACGTGATCGCAGACCCTGTTTCCACCTGCGTCCAGGAGATCTTGGAGCGCCTCCCGGCGCAGCGGCCCCGCTTCGTCACGAAGTTAAAAATCCCACCCCGGCCGTCCTTGTCGCCGGGGTACCAATTCTGGACCGTCGAGTACTTGATCTCTGCGTTTTCGAGCGCGACGAGCTCGACAACGGCCGCATGAAGCTGGTTCTCGTCCCGCATGGGAGCCGTGCAGCCTTCGAGGTAGCTGACGTGGCTGCCCTCGTCGGCAACGATCAAGGTTCGTTCGAACTGACCGGTCTTCTGCGCGTTGATCCGGAAGTAGGTCGAGAGCTCCATCGGACAACGCACGCCCTTCGGTACGTACACGAAGGAGCCGTCCGTGAAGACCGCGGAGTTCAGCGTGGCGAAAAAGTTGTCGGAGTACGGGACGACCGAGCCGATGTACTTCTTGACGAGCTCGGAGTGATCCCGGAGCGCTTCCGACATCGAGCAGAAGATGATCCCCAGCTCGCCGAGCTTCTCCTTGAAGGTCGTTGCCACCGAGACACTGTCGAAGACCGCATCCACGGCCACGCCGGTAAGCTGCTTCTGCTCCGCGAGCGGGATCCCGAGCTTCTCGAAGGTCCGGAGCAGCTCGGGGTCGACCTCATCCAGGCTCGCCGGTCCGTCCTGCTTCTTCGGTGCCGCGTAGTAGACGATGCTCTGATAGTCGATCGGATCGTAGTGCACGTGGGGCCAGTGCGGCTCCGTCATCTCGAGCCAGCGCCGGTACGCCTTGAGGCGCCACTCCAGCATCCAACTCGGCTCGCCCTTCTTCGCGGAGATGTGTCGAATGACGTCCTCGTTGAGCCCCGGCGGGATCGTGTCCTGCTCGATGTCCGTGACGAATCCCCACTTGTACTCGCGATTCGCCAGGCTCTCGATGTCGTGGCTCGAGTCACTCATCGGGTCTCCTGCAATTCCGTCGCCTCCGCCGTGCCCGCTTCCGCTTCTGCCGGGGTGCCTGGGGAGCAGTCAGGCCAGCGCCTCTACCCTGTCGGCTCCTCAGCGGCTGCCTCCGGGGAAGGTGCGTCCACCCACAGCGCGAATTCGCTCTCGGCCCGCTGGAGGTCGGCCAGGGTGATCCGGTCCAGTGCGTCGCGGAGGCCCGCCTCCAGGGCGCGCCACAGGGCGCGGATTGAACAGTCCGTAGTGTGGATGCAGTCGCGAAGGAGGCCCGGATGGGAGTTGCAGAAGCTCTCCGGGAAGAAGGAGCCACCGAGCGTTCCGATGACTTCCCACGCGGTGACCTCACGCGAGTCACGGGCCAGCCGGTACCCGCCTCCCGGCCCCCGCGTGCTCGTGACCAGGCCTCCCTGGCGCAGCGCCCGCATGAGCTTCGCGGTGTACTCGGGACTGAGGCCCTCTGCCTCCGCGATCTCGGGAATGGTCAGCGGCTCCGAACCGCGGTGCTGGGCTACCTGGAGCAGGCAGCGAAATCCGTACTCTTCCTGAGCGAGCAGATGCATGAGCACGAACTTAAGAAACTATACGGAAAAGTCAACATTGAAAGAGCCCCTCCAGCGCGGGTCGCCTCGTTCAGTTAAAGCTTAATAAATTCAATATGTTATATCATTCGCATCTCCCGGCAGGTCCAAGGCGTGAACGCCTTGGGCCGGGGGAGGATCGCTCCGCGCTTCCTGGGTCGGGCGGCTCTCTCGCCGGCCCTCAGCCGGTGGAAGCTGCAACCGCCAACTCTCGGTCCAACCAGCCTATTCCTCGGAGAGACCGCAAGGCCTCGGGTTCGCGCCAGGCCGCAGTCGCCGCCGTCAAGAAACCGACGCCGCGGGGGTACAGCTTTGGACGGCTGGCGCCAGCGGTCCATCGCCGCGACTGGTCCGCGGCTTGCAATAAGTGAGCGTGTGTCAGTTCGGAGCCTGAGCTTCTGCGTCGTAAGCGCGGGCCGGCGGAACGAGCTGCTCGAACTCGTGCTGGCTGGCATCCGCGCGCAGCGCGTTCCCGAATACGAGATCGTCGTGGCTGGGCGCTTTCGCGAGGGACCGGGCTACCACTACGTACCGGCGCCGGAGGCAGCCGCGGCAGGCCGGATCGCGCGACTGCGGAACCTAGCCATGGAGAGGGCACGGTACGATCACGTTGTTGTGCTCGACGACGATATCTTGCTCGCACCTGGCTGGTACGCAGCGCTCGTCCGACTACCCGCGTTCGACGTGGTTACATCCCAGGTCCGCCTGCCGGACGGCGGACGCTACTGGGATTTCGCGCGGCGCGACTCGGTCGGCGAACGCCTGCTTGAGAGCTTCGAGTCCGGCACGCCCATTGGCCCCTTCGGGGGCGGGGGGTGGGTGCTGCGGCGCGGCATCCATGCTTCGATTCCCTTCGACGAGAGTCTGGAGCTTGGGGTCTTCGAGGGCCTCGAGTGGAGCGACCGAGCGCGGGAGATGTCAGTCCGGATTGTGCACCGCCACGACTGCGTCGTCTGGCATGCGGAGCCGTGCTGCACAACCGTCGGCCGGTCGGTTCAGCGTAGGAGCGCCGGACGCGACTTTGGTTGGGTGCGCAAGGCGCTCGAGTTGGCCACTCCGTGCGAGATCCTCGAAGCCGCCACGGAGCACGTGGAGATCGGTCAGGTGGGCGAGGCGGCGGACTGCCTACGGTTCGGCCTGGAGCGAGAGCCCCGAGCGACCGAGTTCCGCGATCCGCTCAATCAGCTCGAACGGACGTTCGGCGGCCGCCTGTCGGATGTGCGCTGGTCGAGCGCGGGCGATCCTGCATACCGCGCGCTGGTCGAGCGTTACGACGGCTTGCGCACGACCGACCAGCCTACTTTAGCGACGGCACGCGTGCAGCGCGAAGCGGCGGTGTGCGAGTCTCCGCCCACGCGGCTGACCTCGCGCGCGGAGTTCGGAGTCAACCTGTTCGGTTTCATAAGCGGCAACCTCGGCCTGGGGGTCGCGGCGCGAAATCAACTCCGGCTGCTGCTGGATTCGGGCATTGAGGTATGCCCAGTCGACATCGAGGTATGCGGGGGGCGCGCTCGCCACGACCGCACCTTCGCTCATCTCACGGTCGACCTCACGACGCCGACGCCCCATCCAGTGAACGTGTTTGTGCTAAA
>DAOUZG010000087.1 GCA_030665705.1 Deltaproteobacteria bacterium
GCGGTCCTCTCCCCGTTCTGGGACCTACGGCTTGCCCCGCACCGAATCCCGTGCGCGGTCGGCACGATGCTGCTCTGCCTTCCCTTCTTTCTAGCCACGGACTCGAGCCTTCGAGGCGACACTCGCACGCGGCGCTGGCTCTCGCCGCTCGGAAAGCTCGTGACCTTCCTGTTCATCGTCGGGGGTGCCGTGGTGGGGCTGCTGCCGTGCGTTCTCCTGCTTGCCCTGGGCCCTCTCGCCTTCCTGTTTGTACTTTTTGAAATGGTGGGGGCACGGGTCGTGCGGGTGAACCCCGAGCCGTGGGTGCCCGCGCTGGTGCAGGCCGCGGCGACGGGCTGGATCGTGGCTGCCCTCTTTCCCGTCGCCGTCTGATCTCTGATTCGCCTCGGCGGCGCGAACGGGTCGGATTGCTCAGCTCGGAATCTGGCGCGGGTGGATCGGCTGTCCGAACGAGAACTCGCACGTGTTTCCGCTCGGATCCCGGACCATCACGAAGTATCCGACGATGGGACCGCCCTCGGTCGGTCCCCACTTGAGCAGGTTGTCCTCGATGCCGAGTGCCGCGATCTGGTCGACCTCCTCGCGGGAGTCGACCGCGAAGCCGAAGTGGTCCATCGGGGTCGGCTCCTGGAGTTTCTCATACGGCATCTCGAGCAGGACGATCACGAACTCGGGGTCCTGCTCGTTGTGAGACATCCACACGACGCGAGTCCCGCCATCGCCGCGCCGATGCACGATGTGAAGCCCCGCATACCGTCGGTAGAAGTGGATGGACGCGTCGATGTCACCCGTTCGAACCGCCACGTGTGTCATCGGGGCGGATGGCCGCTTCCCCGGCTCGTCGATCTTCTTCGTCACGTCGACTCCTCCTGAGCGTCTTCCACGTCCACTCGGCGGATCATAGCGGACAGCGGTCCTGTTCCGTCGTGATGCCAGTCGATCGGCGGGAGTTGCATGCGACCGAGTGGGCAGACTCGCGACCCGCCGCCGCGGGCCACGATCCCTGCAAGCCGGGAAGCACGCGGCCCCCAGCCCCCCTGGCCCAGCGAGGATACGTGAGGCGACAGGCCCTCGCACCACGGCCCAAGCGCCTCGGAACCGGAGATCGGAATGAGGGGCACCGTTCGCAGCGTTCCGGGAGCGGGGCGAGATTCTGGGAGCTCGAGAATGACGGTCCACGCGGTGCTCGAGCTCGGACTGAAGAGCTTCGTCCCTTCACGCACTGCCGCGCGGGCGCGTCGGTCGTGCACCCACGCTTCCTCACCCGCCTCCAGGGATCCGCGGGGAAGCTCGGTTGCGAGCCGCTCCAGCTCCGCGGCCAGCGCGCGGGCCAACGCTTCGGCACGGCCGGGTGGACGATTCTCCACTAGAACGTAGGAGGGGGAGAGACATCCGCGTCCGTCGTAAAGCGCGACGTCGAGCGCGAGCAGGCGCGCCGCCTCCTCGACGTCCATCTCCGAGCCGATGGCCGCTACCGACAGGCGGTGGCCGTACCCGACGAAGATCCGGTCGATCGGAACCCGAGCGCGCAGCGCGGCCACCGTCTCATCCTGGCCGTGCACGACGACTGCGTCGGCCTGCTCGAGGACCTTCGGATCCTCGCCAATCCGAATCGCCTCTCCGAGCACGGGGTCGACGCAGGAGACGGAATCGCGAAAGAGCCTTGCGCTCACGGGGTCGGCGGAGGACGTCTTTGCGTACACCGCGGAGCCTGCGAGAAGCGGGTAGAGCAGCGCCCCGAACGCAGCGGTCGGGATGCAGCCTGCCAGCCAGACCGCCGTCACCTCCGGAACCCGGCACCGCTCCGGTAGCTCGCGAGCGCGGAGCGCGCTGAGGGCAGGCCCGGTCCAGCCCCGAAGCCCGAGATCGCAACCGAGATCGAGGACCGGAGCGGAGAAGACGGGGTGCTCGGCGCGGAGTCGCGCGCGTACGGTCGAGTCGGGATCGCGCCACAGCGAGAGGGCCCTCTCGAGTCCCGCAACGATCCGCGCCTCGTCGAGCGCAGCGCCGGATGTGCGGAGGGCTTCCAGATCGCTCATCTTGCGCCGAGGAGCAGGTCGGCTGCGACGGAGCAGCCGCGGGCTTCGGCGTCGGGTGCGCGGCCGACGACCTCGAAGCCGTCCCCAACCCAGCAACCGAGGTCCGAGGTCTGGACGGCGACAACCGACCCCGTGTTGGCGAGGTCGTAGTGCACCAGGATTCCGACCGAGCCCTGCGGGACCTCGTCGAGTGTGCCCGGATCCACGACGCGCGTCCGCACCCAGGGGGGAACGCACTTGGTCGCGGTCGGACTTCCCGTCCGAAGTGTGGACTCGTAGAACTGACTCGCGAGCTCGCACATCCCGTACTGGTTCACGATGCGCGCCCGCGACACACCGAGCCGCTTCTCGATTGAGCTGTGCAGTTCCTCACGGGAGACCTCGCGCGAGCGTCCCTTGAAGCCGCCGGTCTCCATGACGCGGCTCCCCTCGGGGAGCACGATACTCGAGCCCCGCGAGGCGAGCAGGTCCAACAGGTGGACCAGAGCAAAGGTGGTTCCCACGAGGGCGACCGGCTCCTGGGCGTGACGGAGATCGCCGAGCAGACCTTCCGGATCCCACCCCTCTGCGGAGACGTAGAAGCGGCTCTCCGGGGTGCCGAGCGCCCGCACCGCCACGTCGAACATGTGGGAAAGGGAGGAATCGGGGACCTCCGCTCCGGAAGGGGCGAGGACGGCAAAGCGGATCGGGTTCCCCTCGGGACAGACGTAGGCGGAGAGCGTCGCCAGGAGCGAGGCTTCGTAGAGGTCGAGCGTATCGAGGTGGAGTTCGCCCCGCAGATCGGTTGTGCTCCCGCTCGTGCGAAACGTGCGGACCTCCTGCTCCTCGGGGAACGTCGCGAGGCGAGCTTCCTTGAAGGCGCCCGTCGGAACTGCCGGGATCTCTTTCCACGAACGCACCATCCCGGGCTCGACCCCGTAAGCCTCGCAAAGCCTCTGGTACGCCGAATTGTGTCTGTACTGGTAGCTGAAGAGATCGAGCGCCAGAGATCCGAACCGCTCCTCGTCGGTGGGGGCGAGCGCTCCCTCTCCGATCCAGTCGAGCACGGCCCGGTCCAGCGCTCTACGACTCACGCGCTCAACAGTTCCACGAGCCGGGCCAGTGCGCCATCGAGAAGCGCATCGGGGATGTTGAGGGCCGGGCTCAGCGTCACGACGCGCCCCTCTTCTCCCTCTCCGATCAGAATCCACCCGGATCGGAGCGCCTGGCGCACGACGCGCGCGGCGGTTCGAGCGGAGTCGAGCTCGACGCCGATCAAGAGCCCCCGCCCCCGAACGTCGACGACGCACGGCGCCGACGAAAGCGCCCGGGAAAGGTCCGCACGCAGCTGCTCCCCTCGTTTGCGGCTGTGCTCGACCCACCGGTCCCGTTCCAGGATCTCGAGGACCCGCAAGGCGATGGCACAGCCGACCGGGTGGCCGAGGTGGGTGCTCGTATGAATTGCCTCTCCCCTGGAGGCGGGCCATCGACACATCACCGCGGCTCGTCCGAGGCAGACCGAGACGGGGAAGCCGCCCCCGAGCGCCTTGCCGAGCGCCACCACGTCGGGGATCACACCCTCCGCCTCGCAGCCGAGCCAGTACCCGGTCCGGCCGAGCCCGGTCCAGATCTCGTCGGCCACGAGCAGGACCCCCGCCTCGTCTGCAATCGACCGGAGCTCCCTTAGGAAGCCCTCGGGCGGAACCCGCACCCCGCCTCGTCCCTGGATCGGTTCGACGAGGACCGCACCGACGTCCCCCGCGTGGACCGCGCTTCGGACGGCCTCCGCGTCACCGAACGGAACGAACCGCGTTCGTTCGGGGAGGCGGGCGCGAAACGGCTCGCGGAAGAGCGCCCGGTGGGTCGTGTCGAGCGCGCCCAGCCCGAGCCCGTGGTAGGCGCCCTCAAAGGCCACGAGACCGGGGCGGCCCGTCGTGAGGAGTGCGGTCTTGATGGCGGACTCGATGGCGTCGGAGCCCGAGCTGGAGAGGATTCCGTGCCCGAGGTCGCCGGGCAGCATCCGGCTCAGGGCCTCGAGAAGCTCAACCTTCACCTCGGCGGGATACAGGTCTCCCATCGCGTGCGAGAGGGTCTCCGACTGGGAGTTGGCCGCTTGGACAAGCTCCGGCTCAGAGTACCCGAGTATGGCGGCACCGAAGCCGGCGATCAGATCGACGTATCGATTGCCGTCCACGTCGTAGACGTTCGAGCCGAGCGCGCGCGACAGGAACACGGGCCCCTCGCGGAGGCAGGTGACCTCCGGACACTCGACGCGCTCGAGGCGAGCGGCGAGAGACCGGGAGCGAGGTCCCGGGATCTCAGTCTTGAGCTGGGGAAGTGCCGCGCCTTCCACTTCGCGAAGGCTACCCGAACCGCTCCCAGACCCGAAGGCCGAGAGTCTCCGCAGCGGCTCGTGTTGATCTGCGAAGATGGATGCTGGCGCCGCGGATCGGCAAGATGAGATTCAGCCATGGGCTCTCAGCAAGGAGACCGACACCCCAAGGCCCGGGACCTCCCCACGGGTCCCGGGCTCGGCGTCCGCGGGCTAGCCCGCTGCTCGGCCGGCTTCCCATACTGGTCCCTCTCCCCCTCGTCCTGGGGAGGGCTACTGGACGGCGTCCTCGCGCTCCGGATCGAGGCGATCCGGCTCGACGTCCCGTGGGAGCGCCATGAGCGTGCACCGGGGGTGTTCGACTGGGGCAACTGGCGGCCCGAGCTAGCGCTTGAACGTCTCCTGTCTCTCGCTCGGGCGCGCGGGCTTCTCGTCTGGGTGAGGCCGGGTCCCTGGATCGGTCCGCCGTTCCCGAACGGGGGAATCCCGTCTCGTGTGCTCCAGGCCGAGGAGGTTCGAGCGATCGGCCCGAGCGGCCGAGATCTTCGGTTTCCCTCTCCCACCTCGAGCCGCCTCGCGGACGAGGTGCGTCATTGGCTCCGGGCCGTGGTCGAGCGAGTGGCCCCCCACGCCTACCCGCTCGGCCCGGTGGTTGGCCTACTCGTGGGCGAGACCGTCCCAGCACCAGCGCCCTGGCCGGGGGGGGGCCTGGACTACTCGCCGCAGGCGAAGGGCTTTTTGACCCGCTACCTGAGCGTCAAGTACGGGGAGGCGGGTCCTCCCTTTGCTCCGGTAGAGGGATCGTCCACTCCAGCGCCCTTGACGCGCGAGATCGAGCGCGTCGAAGCGGGGGAGGTCGCGCGACGGCTTACGGTCGGATGGGCAGCGGAGATTCGCTCGGAGGTCCACCCGGGACTCCCTCTGGTTGCGGAGATCGCCGACCACCCACAGGGATCGGGGGGGGACCCGGTAGCCTCGCGGAGTCTTTGTGACGGGATCACGCTGATCCCGCCCAGGGATGGAGCTCTCGACTACACGGGGCTTCGCCTGCTCGGTCTGCGGGCGGCGGGGCTCGCGCCCGGAACTGGAGTGGGGGCAATCGCGGCCACTCGATCGACCGAGGGAGGGGGGGCGGCGCTCGACCTCGCGACATCCACCGCGGTCCTCGCGATGTCCGGTGTCCGGGCTCTCGACCTTCGATCGGTGGTGAACGTGCGAGAGGAGGCGGGGTTTGACGCACCGCTTGAGCCGACCGGCGAGCTGAGCGAGACGGGACTTCGCCTGCAGGAGCTTCTTCGGCTGCTCGACGCAATCGATCACTCGAACCTCGAACGCCGGGCCGACTGCATGCTGCTTTCGAACCGGGAGAACGGGCGGCTTAGGGAAGGGCGCTCCGCCTGCGGCTCGCTTCCGCCGGGGCTCGGCTCGGCTCGCGCACTCGGCCTCTTACGCGTCGTGCCGGGACCGGGGGACGGCTTGGACCTCCCTGAGCTGGATCACGACATCGTCTTTGACGCACTTTTTGACGGGCTGAGGCGCGCCGGCATCTCGTTCGTGGTCTCCGAAGCCTCCCTCTCGGAGGAGGCGCTCGAGGCGGCCCGCGTGATTTTCCTCGTCAGCTTCCAGCGTATGAGCCGGCCCCTGGCCCAGCGACTGTTCGAGTGGGTGGATCGGGGGGGTACGCTCGTCGTGGGGCCTCGCGTCCCCGAGTGGGATTGGGCCGGCGGTTCGCTCGGTCTCCGGCTCCCGGTGCAGCTCAAGGACCGGTTCGGCTCGGTCCGGCTCCGCAACCTGGTCCTCGAGGAGGCCGAGGTCTTCGCCGGCGGTGAGCCGGTCATCGAGACGGAGGATGGGGTTCTCGCGGTTGCGATGCCGTTCGGTGGTGGGCGGATCGTGCGGTTTGGGTTCCGCTTTCCCTTTGACGCGGTTGAGCGTGACGCAGAGGCAGTGGCGTGGATCGTGACGCGTCTGGCCCACGCAGCGGAAATCGGTGCCCGCTACCCGACGTCCGACCCTTGCGTCGAAACGGAGCTTCACGAGAGCCCGGTGCGCCGATTCCTCTTTCTCGCAAACCCCCTGCCGGTGGATCGCTCCATCAGCGTGGCCCTCGCTCCGGGCGAGGCTCTGCGCGAGGTGCGAGGCCGGGCTGAGCACGTGCGCGCCGGGGAGCAGTTCGTGGTTCCCTCCGCGACTGTTCTCGTGCGCGAGCTGGTGCGGCTATGACGCTGCTGCGTCTCGACCTCCCGCCGGAGAGCGCCCGCAGGGTGCGCGCTCTGCTGGTGCCAGAGATCGATGGGGAGAGCCGCCTCCTGGTGCTGGTCCAAGCGGGCCGGGCCATTCAGGCCGTCCGCACGGACCGCGGCCCGCTGCGCGACGTTCCGCCGGACCTTCACTCGGGCGGCCTGGAGCGCGCTCGAACCCTTGCAGGCCCACCTGAGGTCGAGCGGCTCGTCACCCTGGAGCTAGATCAGGCGGAGGCCCCGGCCTCCCTCCTGGACGGGCTGCTACGGGGGACCATCCGCGCCGACCCACCCTGGGTTCCGGCGCTCGACCGCGTACGCGGCCTCCCGGCGTGGGTGCGGCGGTGGGCGATGCGACTTCTCCCCGACGGCGCTTACGGTGTGGCGCTCCCCGATCTGGGGGTTGCGGTCTGTGCCCGGGTCGGCCCCGGACCCGGAGGGCGGATCACCGGGGCGACGGCCCTCAATCTCGAGCCCTCGAAGGTGAGCCCGAAGGAGTTCGTGACTCTGCTCCGCCGCCGCTTCGGCAGGCCACAGCTCGGGTTCGCCGTCCACGAGTCGGTTCTTCGGGCGGTTCTGGCCAGCCGGCGGCCCATCACTGCGCTCGATCGCGCGGTGATCCGCGGCGAGGCCCGCATCGCCACCGCCTCCCTCCGAGTCCGCCTGGCACTCCTCGTCCTCCGCCTCCTCGGTGCGTGAAAGCAGGCCTGATCCCTGATCCGTTCGTGGATGCC
>DAOUZG010000209.1 GCA_030665705.1 Deltaproteobacteria bacterium
CCAGGGGATCGCCAGCGCGCGCATAAACCGCCTCGACATGGCGGAAACCCAGCTCCAGTCGCTCGAGGTCGCCCTCGAGATCGAGCGGAGCGGTATCGAGGACATCGATCTGGCCGAAGCGGCCACGAAGCTGGTCAACGCAGAAACCACCTTACAGGCATCTCTGGCGGTCACCGCAAGGATCCTCCAGCATAGTCTGTTGGACTTTCTGAGGTAGGCCATGTTGGTGCTGAGCCGACGCGTGGGAGAAACCATCCGGATCGGGAACGACATCTCGGTCCGGGTGGTGGAGATCCAGCGCGGCCAGGTTCGTTTCGCGATCGATGCACCGCGTCACATTCCCGTGCACCGTGAGGAGATCTACCGTCTCGTGCAGGAGGAGAACCGGGCGGCGGCGACGTCGACCAAAGGGGTCGATGCCACGGCTCTGTGGCGCCGGAGCCGGAGGGAGGAGAAGTGAAGATCCACAGCCCCCGCCTCGGTCGTATCGAGGTCGAGGAGGAGACGTTGATCCGCTTCGACCGTGGGCTTCCGGGTTTCCCGGACTGCACCCGGTTCGTCATCCTGGATCACGATCGCGAGACGCCGCTCCGCTGGCTGCAATCGGTGGAGCGTCCCGAGGTCGCCTTCCTGATCGTCGAACCACAGCAGCTGATCGCGGGCTACCGACTCGAGGTTCCGAGCGGAGTGCTACCCTTTCTCGGCTGGAAGGACGGGGACGATGAGAAGGACCTCTGCATGTTCGTGATCCTGAACGTGGAGGACGGGAACCTGACGGCGAACCTCCGGGCACCCGTGCTGGTTCACGCGCGGGAGCGTTGCGCACTCCAGCTCATCCTGGAGGACTCGGAGATCCCCCTACGGCACCCGATCCAGCCCGAGGGTTAGGCCGATGTGGCGCGCCGCCCGATCGGCCGCCGTCGTTGCCGCGCTTGCAGGGCTCGCGCTTCTCCTAGCCCTCCTGCTTCCCGGGATCGCCCCCGAGTCGGGATCGCCCGTGCCGGCCGAGCCTTCCGCATCGCCCGCCGGAACGCGACCGGGCCAGGCGCTCAGGGGCCCCGCCGAAACGGCAAGCGAGCCAGCGGGCGCTGCCCCCTCCCACCGACTGGAGCCGTCGGAGTTCCCGCCCGGGTCCCCGGAAGGTGCCCCCTCGGAGCTGGCCGAAACGGGGTCATACGGCCCCCCCACCGAGACGGAGCCGGAGGAGCCGGGACCCGTGGAGCTCGAGGCGACTCCGTGGGGGAGTGGGGAGACATCGCGAAGCGGAAACTGGGTGCTCGATCCGGAAATCCACCAACAGATCCTCGACGAGCTTCCGGAGCGCGATGAGGTCCCCTACCTGTCGGTGCGCATCTTCAAGCTCGCCACCCAGACCCTTCAGTACTTTCCGAGGGAGGATCGGGCAGTCCGGGCCGAGGCGAGGCGCCGGGTCAGCGAGCTTCGAAGAAGGATGGCCGAGCGGAAGCGCGAGACGCGGGGCGACCTAGCGGCGTTGGAAGCGCTCCATTCCGACCTCGTGCGGATCGACCGGGATGTCGAGGTCTGGCGCGAGCGCGTGCTCCAGGGCGAGCCCGTCCTCCCCGAATTTGAGCTTTAAGTCTCAGCGTTGCGGGAGGAGGAAGGCGACGCCCAGGACGAGGAAGAGGATCCCCGAGGCGCGACGGATCCACAGCTCGGGAACCATACGCCCAAGCCCCTCGGCAACGAGGACCGCGAGAGCCGACGTCAGCACCAGCGCAGCGGCAGCGCCCACGAAAACCGCCGCCCTGGAGCGCGTCCCAGCGGCGAGCCCGAGGGTCGCGAGCTGAGTCTTGTCACCGAGCTCCGCCAGGAAGACCAGGCCGAACGTCGACACCACCAGCTTCCATTCCATTCGTCACCTCCAGGTCCGAGCGGTCCGCTAGCGCCCCTGAAAGGCCGGCAGGCGCTTCTCGACAAAGGCCCGCATCTGCTCCTGCGCATCGGCGGTAAGTGCCGTCGAGGCCATCACCTCGAGTGCGTAGGCGTAGGCCTTTGCCTGGTCGAGGTCTACCTGGGCGTAGAACGCCTGCTTCCCGATTCCTTTCGAGAGGGGACTCCCCCGGGTTGCCCGACGAAGCAGCTCTTCGGCAGCCGCATCGAGCTCCTTCGCCGGAACGACGCGGTTCACCAGTCCCCAGTCTGCGGCCGTCGGAGCGTCGATGGCCTCTCCCGTGAGGAGGAGCTCCAGGGCCCGCTTGCGCCCGACGGCTCGCGTCACCGCGACCATCGGAGTCGTGCAGAACCAGCCACCTATCCCTCCGGGCGTCGAGAAGCGTGCCTCTTCCGAGGCCACGGCGAGATCACAGGTCGCCACGAGCTGACAGCCGGCCGCCATTGCGAGCCCCTGAACGGCGGCGACAACCGGCTGGGGGATCGACTGAATGGTGACCATCAGCTCGGTACAGCGACGGAGCAGCGCCCGCATCCCACTGAGGTCCTGTCCGACCATGTCTGCGTAGTCGTGTCCCGACGAGAAGACGGGGCCGGCCGCTCTCAGGAGCACCCCCCGCGCCTTGCTCTCGCCCGTCTCGCGAAGGGCACGGGTCAACTCCGTCATCGTCTCGAGTGAGAGGGAGTTACGTCTCTCGGGATGGTTGAGGGTTACCGTCGTATGGGTTTCCCGGTCTTCAACTAGGATCCGCTTGTAGTCCATCGGTTCCGCTCCTCCGTCGCTCCTAGCCGATTGTAGCCCGGACCTCTCACCGGGTTGTTTAGGGCGACCTCGAACATGGCGTCCCGCCGTCCCCTGCGGTACCCCGAGAGCGTGCTCAGCGTCCCGCTCCCCTTCCCGCTCGAAGAGGCCAGCCCAACGGTTCGGCTTCGCGTGGTCCGGGACCTGTGGGGAGCGACCCCGCCCCAACCCCTCGTTCGGGAGGTTGTTGCCCAGCCGGAGGTAGAGCGCCTGCTCGGGTCCCTTCGTCGGGACGGGACCTGGGAAAGCTGGTTGCACCGCGCGGGGATCTCCACCGAGAACGCGGTCACGCGCCTCTCGGAGCTCGGGTGCCCCTTGGAGCACCCACCCTTTTCACGCGCGCTCCCTCCCCTCCTCGCCCTTCTCCGCGGAGATCCCTCTCCGTTCATCGATCCGCGGCGGCCGTTTGCCCCGGCGCTGGCGCCGAGCCGGCTCCGACGCGTTGCCGCGGGCCTCCTGTGCCAGGCGGGTCTGGGAGATCGCACGGAAGTTGGTGCAGCCATCGAACGGGAGGTCGACCGAGCGCACGCCTTCGTCGCGGGGGCACGCGCCGAGGGGCTCCCGTTCGAGCTTCGCGAGACGGGCACGGGCGGACGCGAGTGGGTCTACCTCCCGGCCGCGCTCGATCACGAGGGCCTGGCAGTCCCGGACCTCTACTGGCTCCGGGCGGTCGCGTTTTCACCAGACCGGGTCGGTGATCCACGTGTCGGTCAGGTCCTTCGCTTCGTTCGGGACACCGCCTATCAGCAGCTCGCCGAAGCGGAGCTCGGGGTCCTCACGGACGGACGCCAGCGGGTGCGGCCGGGCTTCGGGATCCGATGCTCCGAGCCCGCTGCGGCCGCCCGCGAGGGGCGAATGGAGGAAGCGCTCATCGTTGCAGAACTCCTGGCCCGCGTCGGGGTTCCGGGGCCGGCCCGGCGCATGATCCGATTCCTGGAGACGCACCGCGACGGCCAGGGTCGAGTCCGGATCGATCCCGTGGCATTCGGGAGAGGCGGCGGCTACGTGATCCGACGGGGCTGGGTCCGGCTCAGCTCGCCCTGGCGGGTGAACGCGCGCGCGATCGACCTGACCTTTCGGATGCTCCTGCTAACACAGCTCAGTGAACAGCCGTCGGCCGGCCGAGCGCAAAGAGCGGAATAGCAACCCGCAGCAGCTCGCCGTCGGGAACCTGCATTTCGTAGTGCCCCTCCATGGTCCCCGTCGGGGTCTCGAGCACCGCTCCGCTCGTATAGGTGTAAT
>DAOUZG010000305.1 GCA_030665705.1 Deltaproteobacteria bacterium
CCACACCCGATTCCATCCCGAACTCGGAAGTTAAGCCCCGCTTCGGCGATGGTACTGCCGGGGTGACTCGGTGGGAGAGTAGCGCGACGGTGGGTCTCCTCTGACCTTTGCGCCCCGTCGGGCCTTGCCCGGCGGGGCGCCACTTTTGTGGACATGCTGATCATGCCGGACGCCCCCTGGCAGGAGCGGCCGCACGCGTCGCATCGGAACGCCGGCGCCGCCCCAACCCGTTGAGAAATCCGGGTCTTACTCAAGTGATCGCCTCGCGTCTCCGAACCCACCCAGGGGCCCCCTGGGCCCAGGTGGAGGTGTGTCGATGAAGAGGTGGGTCAGGCTTTCGGGCTTGTTCGTGATTCCGTTTGTTGTGGGCGGGCTTTTCGCGTGCAGCGGCATGTCGTGGAACGCCGCAAAAAAGGCCGACTCAATCGCGGGATATCATCGATTCCTGCGGGACCATCCGAGCTCCCGGCACGCTCCCGAGGCCAAGGAGCGGCTGGAGTATCTGCGCGTCGAGACGCATCCGAGTGTGAAGGCGTTTCGAGCGTTCGAGCAGCGCTTCCCGAACAGCCCGCTGGTCCCGGACCTGCGGGCTACGGCTGAGCCTCATTTCTTCAAAGAGGCCCGTGACGAGAACAGCACCGAGGCCTACCAGCGATTCCTCGAGCAGTATCCCGAGGGAGCCTTCTCCGCACGCGCCCAGGGCAACCAGGTCTACCTCGAACGGGTGCAGCCCGATCCCACTTCGGCGCGCCTGAGCGAGTTCGCGGACGCGTACCCCGAGAGTGACTTCGCCCCGCTCGCCCGTCGCACGCAGGAACTGCTCAAGCTCCGCGATGGCGCCACGATCCGTCGACTCGCCGTCCGGGTGCGTGTCGGGCGGACCGTCGAGCAACGAGAGCGTGTCCGCCAGGGATTCGGCGCGGTCGCTCGCGCCGCGTACGCGGAGCGCGCGGTACACGCGTTCCTCATCCGTGAGAGTGATCCGGTGCCTGCGGACGCGGATGGCTGGATGCAGATCGATTACGACGAAGTTCCCGCAGAGGGGACCTTCGGAGCGCGGACGATGCTCTCCCACTGCCGTGTGCGTCTGTTCCACCGAGAGGTCACCGAGCCCGTTTGGGACCGAACGTTCGAATCGTCCGCGGACCACCTCGATCAGGCCGGACAGCGCGAGGACCCGACGGTCTTCGGCAGCAGGGCGTACCGCTTCTGGGGGGAGTTCTTCGTTCCGGTCTCGACCTGGCCTACGTCCCGGACCCGGATCTATCGCCACGAGTTCTCGGAGCCGGTCCGCACGGTAGACGTGCTCGGGAACCGGGCCGTGGTCCTGCTGCAGGATGGGAGCCTCGAGTACATGGATCTTTCTAACCCGCTCGAGCCGGCCGTGCTGCGTCGGTATCGCCACCAGCGCGACCTGACTCGATGGCAGGGCGTCGTCCTACTCCCAGAGCATCGTGCGGTCGCCTACGGCCCCGACGGCGCCGAGCTGGTGGATCTCTCGAAGGTCAATACCCAGCGTCTCATGCGATGGGAACGCATGGACGTGGGGCAGGTCGTGGGCGGAGCCCTCTCGGGAGAGACGGTCCTGCTCGCGGGGGACCGGGGACTCTACGCCGTGCGCGCGATGAAGAATCCCGCGACGCTTCACCGGTTGACCGACGAGCCACTGGTGGGCGTGACCGTGCGAGATCTCCACGTCCTCATGGCGAGCGAGATCGGCGTCAACGCGGCCGACGTCCACGAGCTCGTGAAGTGGGCCGTCGCCGGTTCGGGCGCCTCGGCGCCGGCGGTGTCCCGCGTTCGGTTCCCGGACGACTTCGGGGCGAAGCGGGCGGAGCCCGCCGGGGACAGTCTCTTCGTGTTCGGAAAGACCAGCGTGCTCGAGGTCAGCGCAAAGGACCCGAAGCACCTGTCTCTCGTGAGCCACCTGACGCGGGACAAGGACGACGTCATCCGTGACGTCGTACCGCTCAACGGTCGACTGTTCGTGCTCGGCAAACGGGGGCTCGAGGTTTCCGATCGGATGGGTGAGTCGGTCTCCGACCTGATCCAGGTGGAGGCAGACGAGCGTGTCGTTACCACGGATCGCTTCCTCGTACTGACCGGTGGTCCGCTGCTCGAGATCGTCGATGCAGGGCCGTATCGCTCCGGAGTCGCAAGCCCACTGAGGTAGGACTCTGGGACTAGTTTCTCAGCGCCTTCAGGCGGTCGAAGAAGTCTGGGAAGGTCTTAGCGACACAGTCGGGATTCTCGATCACCATCCCAGGCACGCGGAGTCCCGCCACCGCAAAGCTCATCGCCATGCGGTGGTCGTCGTAGGTCGCAATCCGCGCCGGCCGCACGCGTGCGGGGGGATCGATCCGCAGATCGGGTCCCGAGATCTCCACGCGAGCTCCGAGCTTGGTGAGCTCGCCGCGCAACGCCTCTAATCGATCCGTCTCCTT
>DAOUZG010000254.1 GCA_030665705.1 Deltaproteobacteria bacterium
CTCAAAAACCCACTCCCGTCGCCGGGTCGCCCTGGCGGGCCGATCTCTGCGTTGCGCTCGCTCGGAATAACGACTGATATGCCTCGCTCGCGACGCCTTGATCTCGGCCCGCCAGAACGGCCTGGCTCGGTCCGGGGTTTCTGAGATGGGTTCTCTAGCCCGGTCCCGGGCCCCCGTATGCGACGACCGCTAGGTTGTCGCCCGCCCCTGCGTCGAGGGCAGCCTCTGCGATGCGTCGCACGGCCTCGGTGTCATCCCGGGCCTCTGCGAGCCAGGACGGGATCCGCGTTGGCTCCCTCACGTAGTTGGTGATCCCGTCCGTGACCACGGCCACGCGCTCGCCGGGTGCCCGCACAAAGTGGGCGGTGAACGAGGTGTCGAGGAGCTCCGGCTTCGCCCGGCCGGGTGGCCACGGCAGTTCGTTCGGCGGCACCAGCACCGCGGTCGTGTTGGCCCGGAATGCGCTGGAGTCCCCGAAGCTCGCCACGTGACAGGCCTGACCACAGACCGCGATCAGGACCAGGCACGTGCTCGACGGGGCCACCCCCTGGAGCTCGACCGCGAGCGCGCGAGCCCGCTCGCGGATCGCGAGGTCGAACGCCTCAGGCTCTTCCACCACCAGACGGTCCGCCGATTCGCGGACGGCCTCGAGGGCGAGCTCGGCAGCCGCAGCTCCGTTGAACCCGTCGGCGACGGCGATCACCGACCCGGACCGGGTGTGTACGAGGAGGGCCGCGTCCTCGTTCGGGTCGACGTGGGCGTAGGGCTTCGGGAACCTTCCTCGGCTGATTGCCAGAGCCCCGCCAATCGGGTTTCCGACCAGACCCACGGGTCCAAGTTCCGGGAAGTCCCGGCCGAGGAGCCAGACCGCGGAGTGCGCAATCACGCGATGACCGCTCCGAACCAGCCCAGGCGGCGGGCCCACTCCCGCCACTCCTCGACCGTACGAACCGGTGCAAGGTCGACGAGCTCGAACTCCACCTCGAGCTCTCCGGCCAGCGTGTCGACCCACCGGGAGAGCCAGCCGGCGGGCGCATCGCGCGGGATCCGAACCTGCCCGAGGGGCAGGCGCGTCCCGTCTCTGCGTTCCGCCACAACCAGCGCCTCGAGCCGCGCGTCTCGCCGCTGTTTGGAAAGCACCTTGTAGCGTACCGGACCCCCGTCGTCCGATGTCCAGGGGGAGACCCAGAATCGGTGAGGGCGTTCGCCGTGTGCGAAGCGGATCCGAAGCGCCTTCGGGAGTCCCGGGCCCGCGTCTAACTCGGGTTGTGGCGGCACGGCTCGAGGATAGCGCGCACGCGCTAGACCGCGCCGCTCGGCGGACGTAGGATCGCTCCGCGCCGGTGAGGTGCGGGGCATCCGGCGTAAGGGCAGCTCACGAGGGAGAGCGATGAAGGCGGTTCAGGTCGAAGGGAAGGGGAAGGAGGCGCGCCTGGTCCTCGGCGAAGCACCCGAGCCGACGCCGGGCCCCGGGGAGCTTCGAATTCGCGTGCACGCGACGGCGGTGAACCGGGCTGACCTGCTCCAGCGTTGCGGTCTCTATCCGCCGCCGCCGGGTGCCTCCGAGATCCTCGGACTCGAGTGCGCGGGCGTCGTGGATGCTATCGGTGACGGCGTCTCCGAGCTGCGCTCCGGCGCACCGGTCATGGCACTCCTCCCGGGTGGCGGCTACGCAGAGCAGACCGTGGTTCACGCCGGGTCGATCCTACCGGTCCCGCCCGGAATGTCGTTCGAAGAGGCGGCGGCGATCCCCGAGGTCTTCCTCACGGCCTACCTGAACCTCTTCGAGCTGGGGGCCACCGTCGAAGGGGCCTGGGCGCTCGTGCACGGCGGCGGGAGTGGGGTCGGGACAGCATCGATCCAGCTCCTGCAGCGGGCGGGTGTACACGTCATCGTGACGGCCGGAAGTGAGGAGAAGTGCGCGCGCTGCCGCGAGCTCGGGGCCGACGTGGCGCTCAACTACCGGGAAGAACCCTTTGCGGATCGCGTCCTCGAGCAGACGAACGGGAGGGGCGTCGATGTGGTACTCGACTCGATCGGTGCCCCCTACCTCGAGCCGCACCTTCGGTGCCTGCGAATCGGGGGACGGCTGATCTTCATCGGCCTGATGGGGGGCGCCCGTGCCGAGGTGAACCTCGGGTCCGTCCTGATCCGACGCCTGCATCTCATCGGCTCTACGCTTCGCGCGCGGGGCCCCGAGGAGAAGGCCGGGATCGTCGCCCGTTTTCGGGCGCGCTTTGGCGAGGACCTGGAGAACGGGGTGATTCGCCCGATTGTCGATCGCGTGCTTCCGCTCGAGCGGGCACAGGAGGCGCACGACGTCGTCGAGCGGAGCGAGCACTTCGGAAAGGTCGTTCTGCGCGTAGGGTAGAGGGAGACCGGCTGCCCCTCCGCGCCCTGGCCGGTGACCCGACGGGTCAGAAGCCCATCGACGGGGGCTCCGGCACCGCGCGAATGAGATCGGGGTCGTCGTTTCGCGGGGAGTTAACGCGACGAGAGACGGACACCGCCCGGAGCGCCTCGGGAGCAAGCGGTGCGAGCAGCTCCCGAACCGCTCCAACCTCGCGCACCTCCGGGTCGAGCCAGGCGTCCTCCGCTTCGGGGTCGAGGATGACGGGCATCCGGTCGTGCACGCGCGCGACGGTCGAGTTTGCCGGCTCAGTGAGGATCGTACACGTGAGCTGCGGCTCCGCCTCCTCCTCGTCGGGCGGGCGCCACGCCGACCAGAGGCCCGCCATGGCAAACGGCTCGCCGGCCGAAAGACCGAACCAGTACGGCGTCCGGCCGCCTCGTCGCTCCCCGGTCGGACCCCACTCGTAGAACCCGTCGGCCACAATCAAGCAGCGCTGCCGACGGAACGGAACGCGGTAGGAGGCTCGTGTAGCCGCCGTCTCGACGCGCGCGTTGATCATCGACGGAAGCTTCTTCGGATCCTTCGCCCACGAGGGGATCAGCCCCCAGCGCATTCGTTTCGCGACGCGGCCCGATTCAGACGCGTAGACCGTCAGGATCGACTGCGCGGGTGCGATGTTGTACCGCGGTTGCAGGTCCTCGATGGCGTTGAGGTCGACGCGGAAACGGCGTGCGAGCATCTCGCGCTCGGTGTGGAGGGTGAATCGTCCGCACATCGGAGGGGCTCCCAGGAGGGAGGATAGCCCGGCTCTCGCTGAAAGCGGACCCCCCCCCGAGGGGACAGCGGCAACAACGAGGGAGCGCC
>DAOUZG010000051.1 GCA_030665705.1 Deltaproteobacteria bacterium
TCCGGACCTGGACCTGTTGCTCGGGATCCACCGTCGTCTCCTTCAAGGAGCCCCGAGGCTCGCGCCCTCGAGAAACTCCTGCATGGCCGGAGCGGGCTCCTCTCGGAGCCGCGCCGGAGTATCGAGCTGGACGATCTCTCCCTCGTGGAGCAGGCCGACCCGGTCCGAGATCGAGAAGGCGAGCGGGAGGTCGTGGGTAACCACCACGGAGGTGACGTTGAGGCGAGTTTGGAGATCCCGGATCAGCTCCGCGATGCGTCGCGAGTTCGCCGGATCGAGCCCCGTAGTCGGCTCGTCGTAGAGAAGGACCTCGGGATCGAGCGCGAGCGCCCGTGCAACACCGACGCGCTTGCGCATCCCCCCGGAGAGCTGGGCCGGCAGACGGCCCTCGATCCCCTCGAGCCCGACGAGAGCGAGCTTGCTCGCCACGATCCTGCGGATCGCCACCTCGCCCAGATCCGTGTGTTCGCGCAGAGAGTAGGCCACGTTCTCGAGGACGGTGAGCGAATCGAACAGTGCTGATCCCTGGAAGACCATCCCGAAGTGGCGTCGGACCGCGATCCACTCCCGCTCGCTCAGGGTGGTCACGTCCCGGCCGCGGAACCGAATCCGCCCCGCGTCCGAGCGCAGAAGGCCGATCATGAGCTTGAGCGTGACCGACTTCCCGGTACCACTCCCCCCCAGGATCGAGAGCGTCTCTCCGGGATTCACCTCGAGATCGAGGCCGCCGAGCACCGTCTGTCCTTCGAAGGACTTAAGAACGCGCTCGAGGGAAAGTTCCGCCTGCATCACAGGAGGATGAACAGCTTCGTGAGGAAGAAGTTCAGCACGAGGACAGCCACCGACGAGTAGACAACCGCGCGCGTCGTCGCGTGTCCGACCCCCACGGTTCCGCCCCGGGTACGGAGTCCCTCGTGACAGGCCACGACCGCGATTGCGAATCCGAAGAAGACCGTCTTCGCGAGACCCGAGATGACGTCTTCCGGGCGCACGCTCAGCACGACCGTCTGGAGGAAGTACCAGGCCGGGAGCTTGAACTGCGCGGAGGAGATCAGCATCCCTCCCAGGATCCCGAGGACGTCCGAGAGCAAGGTGAGCATCGGAAACGCGAGCAGGCATGCGAGAACGCGGGGAAGGACGAGCTTTCGAACCGGATCGGCCCCCATCGCGCGGATGGCGTCGAGCTGCTCGGTCACCGCCATCGACCCGAGCTCCGCCGCCATTCCCCCCGCGACGCGGCCGCCGACGATGAGCGCCGTGAGGACGGGGCCAAGCTCGCGAACGATCGCGAGCGACACGATGTAGCCGACGTACTGCTTCGAGCCGAAGCGCTGGAGTCCGATTCCGGTCTGGAGCGCCAGCACGAGTCCCGTAAAGAGCGCCGTCAGCGTGACGATCGAGGTCGAGCGGGTCCCGACCTCGTCGAGCGCCCGCAGCGTCTCCTTCCAGGGAATTCGGCGTTCGAGGGCGACACGGAACGTCCGCGCCGTGAGCTGAGTCAGACCGCCGAATGCCTCGGCCAACCCGAGCGCGCCAGCCCCGACGGCCGCCACCGGTCTCTTCACCGTCCCTCTCCAAATCGCAAGCCGTCGAGGAAGCGGTCGAACACACCCGTGTCGGCCTCATCTTCGAGCCGGGCGTGCGCCACGTCCATCACGCACTGCTCGTTCTCGACGGTCACCGCACGCACCACCGTCCCTTCCGCCTGGCCGGTCGTCTCCACCGCAGGTCGGCCCCCGATCTCCCGCTCCTGAACCGTCAGACCCTCGCGCGGAATCCCGAGCCACAGGTCGCGCCCCGCCCACTGAAGCGGTCGCGGCGAGTGGTTGCAGCTCACACGTACTGCGATGACACCTTCTCCGTTCTTCTGGAATGCGAGGTCCGCGCCGCCGAGGCGGAAGCGCCGCCAGCCCTCCCGTGTGAGGTCCGGTACCTCAAACTCCGCGCCCTTGTGTCGCCAGAGCTCTCCTCGCCGGTGAAATCCGCTCGCCGCGCATCCCGAGAGGACGACAACACAGATAAGGCTCAGCACCCGACGAGCCGCGGAGCCGTTCCTCAACCTCCTCCCCCAAGCTGTGCTAAACCAGTGCGCGCAGTATAGGAAAGCGGAGTTTGCCGGGCGACAACACGACGAGGCTGATCCTGGCGAGTGGTTCCCCTCGCCGAACCGATCTTCTGCGGTTGGCGGGCTTTTCCTTTTCTGTCGTGGTGCCGACGGTGGAGGAGAACGCGCTCCCGGGCGAGCGACCGGAGGCCTGCGCCCGTCGCCTCGCCGAGAACAAGGCCGAGGAGGTCGCGCGGTCCGCACCCGCCGACCACTGTGTCCTGGCCGCGGACACGCTCGTCGTGGTCGGTGAAGAGGTGCTCGGCAAGCCCCGGGACTTCGACGACGCGGTGGAGATGCTGCTCCGGCTTGCGGGACGCACGCACCGGGTCTTGACGGGCTTCGCCCTCCACCGACGGGACGGTGAGAGCTGGGAGAAGCTCGGCGGGCTCGAGGAGAGCCGCGTCCGCATCGCAGCCGTGTCGCGCGAGCAGGCGCGGGCCTACGCCGCGACCGGAGAACCGCTCGACAAAGCGGGTGCGTACGCTCTCCAGGGGCTCGCGGGACGGTTCGTCGAGGCCGTGGAGGGCTCCCGGTCCAACGTGATCGGGCTGCCCCTCGAGCGGGTGGTTCCGATGCTCGCGCGTTTGGGGGTTCGTCCGGGATGAGCACCTCGGGAACCGTCGACATGGCCCGAAGGATCGAGGCCGTCCGCAAGCGCATCGAGAGCGCCGCCCGCGACGCCGGCAGGGATCCCGAGACGATCCGGATCATCGCTGTGTCGAAGACCTTCCCTCCCGAGCGCGTGCTCGAGGCGGTGGGGTGCGGGCTACGGGTGTTTGGGGAGAACCGCATACAGGAGGCGGCAGCCAAGATCCCCGCCGTCACCGAGGCCTCGTCCACCCCGCTCGGGTGGCACCTGGTGGGCGGGCTCCAGCGCAACAAGGCGACTCGGGCCGTGCAGCTCTTTCAGGTGATCGAGTCGATCGACCGGCTCGAGCTGGCCGACGCGGTGGCGCGGGCCGCTCGAGCGCAGCGGACCCGCGTCCAAGTACTTCTCCAGGTGAACGTGGACCAGGAGCCTCAGAAGGGAGGCGTGCTCCCCGAGTCACTCGCGGCTCTCCTGGAGCACGTCGATGGGCTGCCGGAGCTCGAGCCGCTGGGCCTGATGACCATCCCGCGGTTCAGCGAAGACCCCGAGGCGGCTCGACGAACGTTCGCGAGCTTGCGGGAGTTGAGAGAGGAGTTGAACAAGGATCGGGCGCCCGAGCGCCGTCTGCGGATTCTGAGCATGGGAATGTCGCACGATTTCGACGTCGCGGTCCGGGAGGGAGCCGATTGGGTTCGGATCGGGACCGCCATCTTTGGAGAGAGGAGCCGACCATGAGCGACCTGCCGAAGTCCGCCGGGACCATCGGTGCGGGAAACATGGCCGAAGCGGTCCTGCGCGGTCTCGTCCGCGGGGGGCTCGCGGCGGACGCCCTGATTGCGTCCGATCCGGACGCAGACCGTCGCACGTATCTCGCCAAGACACTCGGCGTGCGGACGACCGCGCACAACGCGGAAGTCGTCCGGAGCTCCGATGTCGTAGTGATCGCGGTCAAGCCGGGCCAGCTCGAGACCGCCCTTCGGAACCTCCCCACGGAGCCGTCACCCCTCTACGTCTCTGTCGTGGCGGGGCGAACCCTGGCCGACCTGCGGGCCCTTCTCGGAGCGCAGGCGCGCGTCACCCGCACGATGCCGAACACCCCGGCGCTCATCGGCGCCGGGATCACCGCGCTGGCTGTTGATCCGCAGACCGGGGACTCCGACCTCGACCAGGCTGAGGCGGTGCTCCGGGCCGTGGGTCAGGTAGTCCGGGTGCCGGAGGCTCAGCTCGACGCCGTGACCGGCGTGTCCGGATCCGGTCCCGCCTACGTGTACACGTTCGTGGAGGCGCTGACGGACGCAGCTGTCCGCGAAGGGCTGCCCGTGGATATCGCGCGGTCGCTCGTTGTGGAGACGGTTCTCGGCTCGGCGAACCTACTCCGTGAGACGGGCGAGCACCCGGCGGTTCTGCGGGATCGCGTGACCTCCCCAGGGGGCACGACCGTCGCAGGCCTGGCGGCACTGGAAGCGGCGGGGTTCCGGACCGCCCTGCTCGGGGCGGTGCATGCGGCAACTGCCCGGTCCCGCGAGCTCGGCCGGAAGCCTTGAAGCCCCTCAAGCTTCCAGCGCTTGCGTCCGATCCTGCCTACAGGCGACATGCGTCTGACACCCATAGACATCCGCCAGCACCGTTTCCACAGGCGCCTCCTCGGCTTCGACCCGGAGGAGGTACAGGTGTTCCTGGACGCGGTCCTCGCGGACTTCGAAGAGGTTGTTCGCGAGAATGCACAGCTCCGGCGTGAGGGGGAGCGCCTCGTCCGGGACGTGGAGCGCTTCCGCAGCCGGGAGCACACCATCCAGGAGACACTGACGACCGCGCAGCGGATCGTAGACCAGCTCAAGCACACGGCGATCAAGGAGTCGGAGGTGATGATCAGCGAGGCGCAGATCCAGGCGGAGAAGCTGCGTCGGGAGGCTGAGCTCCGACGGACGGAGCTCCAGCGGGAGGTCGTCGAGCTCGAGGGGATGCGCTGGCGGGCGGAGTCGGAGGTCCGCAGGTCTCTCGAAGACTACTTGAAGATGCTCGACTCCTACCGAGAGGTCCGGGAGGGGACTCTGGGGCGCCTCCCAGCGACCGCCGCACTGCACCGGTTGGACCGCGACGACACCGATAGCGGGACGCCGGTCTCGACTCAGCAACAGCTGGATCGGGAGGCCAACACGGTGCCGACGCCGCCCTCCAACGGAAGCCCGCAGGCGGCCGAAGCCCCCGAGCCCGTCCCGACCCATCCCGACCCCTCTGCGTGACGTCGGCTCGACTGAATTTCCGCTGGCTCGAGGGGGCGCTGGAGCTCTCCGTGCTGGTGCGGCCCCGCTCCTCGCGCGAGGAGGTCGGGGGCTCCCAAGGGGGGGCGCTGCGCGTCCGGGTCCACGCTCCGCCCGTCGGGGGAGAGGCAAACGAGGCGGTGCGACGGGCGGTCGCGCGAGCGCTCGGGGTCCGGCCCGCAGCCGTTCGGGTGGTTTCAGGCCAGCAGGCACGGCGAAAACGCCTTCGGATCGAGGGTCTCGATGAGGGCGCGGAGGAGACACTCCGTGAGCTTGCCGCTCTACCTCGCCCCGTTTGACGCCCCTGGGGTGCTGCCTTAGATTGCGGCTCGCTCGTTGCTCAAATCCCGCACGAGAACGCAGAGATGCCGACATACGAGTACGAATGCAGCCGCGGTCACCAGTTCGAGGTCGTTCAGCGCATTACTGAGCCGCCCCTGAGCCGCTGCCGGGTCTGCCGCGCCAAGGTCCGGAGACTGATCTCTGCGACCGGCTTCATCCTGAAGGGTGGAGGCTGGGGCCAGGACGGCTACACCAGCTCCGCGAACAACGGTCGCAACGGAGACGCCGCCTCCTCGGATGAGAAGGCCTCGGGAGACGCTGCCTCCTCGGATGAGAAGGCCTCGAGTAAACCTTCAAAAAAGGAAGGTAAGCCACCGTCTTCAGGTGATTCCTAGGGCGGACCCTTCCTCGAGCAGGGGATTGTGACCCAGGTCGTCGACGGCAAGAAGCTCGCAGAGGAGGTTCGGGCAGAGGTCCGCGAACGGGTGGCCAAGCTCGAGGACGGGCCCCCGTGTCTCAGCGCGGTGCTCGTTGGAGAGAACCCCGCCTCCGGGATCTATGTCCGGAACAAGCGCCGCGCCTGCGAGGCCACGGGCATCCGATCGATCCAGATCGATCTTCCCGAGAGCACTTCAGAGGCGAGTCTTGTCAAGGAGGTCGAGAGGCTCAACGCGGACCCTTCCGTTCACGGGATTCTGGTCCAACTCCCCCTGCCCGACGGGATCAACCCGTATCGGGTCACGGGCGCAATCCGTCCCGAAAAGGACATCGACGGACTCCACCCCGAGAACGTCGGGAAGCTCGTCGCAGGGCTCCCGGGCCTCTACCCGAACACTCCCCTCGGGATTCTCCACATCCTGGACCGCTTCGAGGTTCCGATCGAGGGTCGGAGTGCCGTGGTCATCGGTCGGAGCGAGATCGTGGGCAAGCCCACGGCCTTCCTCCTCCTCCATCGGCATGCAACCGTGACCCTCTGCCACTCCCGAACCCGTGACCTCCCCGAGCGTGTTCGCGAGGCCGACATCCTCGTCGCGGCAGTGGGGCGTGCAAAGATGGTTCAGGGGAGCTGGATCAAGCCCGGCTCCGCCGTGATCGACGTCGGGATGAACCGCGTGGACGGAAAGCTGTGTGGTGATGTGGATTTCGATGGCGCGCTCGGGACGGCCGCCGTACTCACTCCGGTGCCCGGCGGAGTCGGCCTGATGACCGTCGCGATGCTTCTCCGAAACACCGTGCGGGCCTTCGAACTGCAGCACGGCGTGACGGACGCTTGAGCGCCACCCCCCTCCGGACACCCCTGTACGAGCGCCATCGGGAGAGCGGAGCGCGCCTCGTCCCCTTCGCCGGGTTCTCGATGCCCCTGCTCTACTCCTCCATTATTGAGGAGCACCGAGCGGTGCGCACGGCGTTGGGGCTCTTCGACGTCTCCCACATGGGGGAGGCGTGGATCCGGGGGCCCGAGACCCTGACCCTGGCCCAAAAACTCTTCACAAACAGCGTAAGAGACCTCCCAGAAGGCCGTGTTCGATATGGGCTTTTCTGCCAGGACGACGGTGGAGTCATCGACGACGTCACGCTGTTTCGCACCGGGCCCGACGAGGTGTTCTTCTGCCTGAACGCCTCCAACATCCAGGCGGACGTGGATTGGATGCGCTCGGTCCAGGAGCGCGAAGGGCTGGCCTGCGAAGTGCTGGACAAGAGCACCGACACGGGGCTGCTTGCGCTCCAGGGCCCCCTCGCTCCCGAGGTTGTCGGCCGTCTGCTCTCCTCCGACACCCCACTGCCCCGTCCGTGGCGGTTCGACGCCGTGCGCCTGGCGAACACGCCGGTGCTGCTCTCTCGGACGGGCTATACGGGAGAGGATGGGTTCGAAATCTTCGTGGGGGCCGATCAAGCCGTTCCCCTCTGGGATGCGATCCGCAGGGAGGCCGGCACACAGCTGGCGTTATGCGGGCTCGGGGCACGGGACACGCTCCGCACAGAGATGGCGTATCCCCTCTACGGTCACGAACTCGACCGCTCGCGTTCCCCGATCGAGGCCGGGCTCGAGCGCTTCTGCGCGTTCGGAAGCGGCTTCATCGGCGAGGAAGCCCTGGCTCGGCTCCGGGAAACCGGACCCCGAGAGCAACGTGTGGGCCTGGCGCTCGAGGGGCGCGCCGTCGGTCGACCAGGATTCCCCATCCTTGAGGGGGAGCGGGTTGGCACGGTCGAGGGGGAGCGGGTCGGCACGGTGACGAGCGGAACCTACGGACCGAGCGTCGAGCGATCGATCGCGATGGGATATGTTCCCGGCGAGTACGCCGGAGTGGGCAGGCGGCTCGCCGTCGAAATTCGGGGGCGGCGGGTTCCGTGTGAGGTCGCGAAAACCCCGTTTTACGACAGGAAGCGCTGATGGCAGAGAAGACCTACGAAATCCCGGACGACTGTCGCTATACGCGAAGCGATGAGTGGGTCCACCTGGACGGCACGATCGGCCGGATCGGAATCACCGACTACGCTCAGTCCGAGCTGTCGGACATCGTCTTCGTGGAACTGCCCGACGTCGGCACGCAGGTGGAGGTCGGTGAGGCCTTCGGCGTCGTCGAGTCGGTCAAGGCTGTCAACGACCTGATCTCTCCCGTGAGCGGAGAGATCGTGGACGTCCACCAATCCCTCGCGGATCACCCCGAGTGGGTCAACGAGGACCCCTACGGCCGAGGCTGGATCGTCGCCATCGCTCCGGACGACCTGGACGAGGTCGACGCCCTGCTCTCCCCCGAGGAGTACGCGGCTTTTGTGGAGGAACGGGCTAGCCAGTGAGCTACGTCCCCCACACTTCGGACGAAATCCAGCTGATGCTCGAGCACGTCGGGGCCACGAGTATCGAGGCCCTCTTCGAGGCCGTCCCCGCTTCGCTGCGCGCGCGTGCCGAGCTCAAGCTGCCGCCGACGCTCGGGGAGCGATCTCTGCTGGAGTACCTGCAGAGCCTGGCGGCCCGGAACCGGTCGCTTGCCCGGGTGAGCGGCTTCCTCGGAGCCGGGTCCTACCACCACTTCATCCCGACGGTCGTCGACGCGATTGCATCGCGGAGCGAGTTCGCCACCGCCTACACCCCGTATCAGGCCGAGGTCAGCCAGGGGACCCTGCAGGCGATCTTCGAATACCAGACGTTGATGTGCCAGCTCACCGGCCTCGACGTCGCGAACGCGTCCCTCTACGACGGAGCGTCGGCCACGGCCGAAGCGGTGCTTCTGGCGCTCCGGGCGACGCGGCGCCGACGCGTCTACCTCAGCCGGGGGCTCCACCCGCACTACGCCCAGGTGGTTCGAACCTACCTGCACGGGCTGGAGGCGGAGATCGAGGAGCTGCCGCTTGGCGAAGATGGGCGTACGAAGCCAGGGGCACCGTTGGAAGACGCAGCGGCCGTGGTCGTCCAGTACCCGAACTTCTTCGGGTGCGTGGAGCCGGTAGAACGGCTCGCGGAGGCGGGGCACGAAGCGGGTGCGCTCCTCATCAGCACGACGGCCGAGCCGCTTGCCCTCGCCCTTCTTCGGCCGCCGGGCGAGCTCGGAGCCGACGTGGCGTGCGGGGAGGGGCAGAGCTTCGGCGTTCCCGTCAGCTTCGGCGGCCCCTCGGTCGGATTCCTCGCCGCACGCGGGAAGCTGGTCCGGCAGCTTCCCGGACGCCTGATCGGCGAGACCGTCGACGCGCAGGGGCGGCGGGGCTTCGTGATGACGCTGACGACCCGGGAGCAGCACATCCGTCGAGAACGAGCCACGAGCAACATCTGTACGAACCAGGGCCTCTGCGCGCTTCGAGTCACGATCTACCTCGCGCTCCTCGGTCGGCGGGGGCTGCGCGAGCTGGCCGAGGCCAACCTCGCGCTCTCCTGCTACGCAAAACAGCGCCTCAAGACGGCCGGCCTGCGCCTGGTTCACTCCGCCCCGACCTTCAACGAATTCGTGGTCGAGGTTCCCGGAATCGCTGAGCGCTACAGCGCCATCCTCGAGCGTGGCCTCCTTCCGGGCGTGATGCTCGAAGCGTACGAC
>DAOUZG010000215.1 GCA_030665705.1 Deltaproteobacteria bacterium
CATCCAGATGGCGGTGTTCGCCGTCGGTGGCACCGTGCGTCCGCACCCCTGCGGACGTGAAATGGGCATTGCTCGCAAGATCCAGCTCACGCCCGAGGGTCGCGCGCATCCCATGTACGAGGGGAAACCTTCGGTCTTCGACGGCTTCATCAGCCACGTCGACGAGGTGACCCATCTTCCGCCCGGCGCCGTCCACCTCGCCTCGAACGCCTTCACGCATGTCCAGGCCGCGGCCGTAACCCACAAGTGGGGGACGTTCTGGGGGTTGCAGTATCACCCCGAATACGACCTGCGCGAGATGGCGAGGCTCACCTTCTGCCGGATCGAGAAGCTCATTGAGGGCGGGTTCTTCCGTGATCGCGCCGGGGCGCTCGCGCACGTCGAGAAGCTGGAGCTGCTCCACGAGAACCCCGAGCGAAAGGACCTGGCCTGGTCCCTCGGCATTGACGACGACCTCATGAATGAGAGCGTGCGCCAGCTCGAGGTCCGCAACTGGATCCACCGACTGGTGCTTCCCAGCGTCCGTCGTTGAGAAACCCCCGCCGATAGCCGGGGTTACCGGCGGCGCGTGGCCAGTACGATCCCGCTTGCAGCGTGGATCTCGGCCGCGATCAGATCCGGGTGGGTGACGAGCTGCTCGCGCGCGACCACCAGTGCCGCACGGAGCTCGGGGTCGTCGTGGCGACCGAGATCCATATCGTCGACGACGAGAACCCCGCGCGGCCGTAGCGCTTCGATCGTGCTCTGCAGCCTGGAGAGCTTGCCGCCGGGCGCATCGGCGAAGATCAGATCGAACTGGCCGAGTTCACCCACCAGCTCGGCGCCGTCCCCTCGCTCGAACCGGATGAAAGGCGGCCACGGGGTGCTCGTGGCGATCTCCTGAATGTCATCGTCGAGCTCGACGGTCACCACTTCTACGTCGGTCCGGTTGCCTAGCCCGTGGAGGAGCCACGCCAGGCCGACTCCTACCCCGGTGCCCAGCTCCAGGATGCGGCCCTCGGGAGGCACGGCGGCGGCGAGCGCGGCGAGGAGGCGTCCCACCTCGGTCTCGCACGAGTAGCGAAACCCGCTGGCCTCGGAGCGCACGTAAGCCTCGACAACCAGTTCGGGCAACTCTGCATCCACGGCTCGACCCTCCCGTCAGGTCCTAGGATCCATCGCGCCAGCCTCCTCGGCAAGCTCGGAGATCAGGCTCGAAGGCACCGGGGGTACCCGTCGGCAAGCGCCCGCTCGATGAAGTCGGACTTGGCATCCGCATAGTCATTGCGCGACTCGAAGGTCTCCGCGCTGAACCGTGCTGCAAGCCGCCTCTTGACCCTCTCGTACTCGCGTGAGACCTCGGCGTGGTCGCGGAGGTAGTCGCGGAATGCGAGGTGACGACGCTCCTCGCCGCTACCGGCTCGACAGGCGTGGATGTGGTGGGTATGAGGCCATTTGGCCGGTTGGTGAAAGAAGGGATAGACCGCGTCGTCCGGGTGGGGGACGTGCGTGTACCCGAGCCGGTCGAGGGGCCGGCGGTAGGCATCCATGGGCTCGAGTGCGGGAACCGAGACCTGGATATCGATGATGGGCTTCGCGCCGAGTCCGCGCACCGCCGTCGACCCGACGTGGTCGATGCGGAGCGCTCTATCGCCGAGCGCCTCGCGGATGCGTCGCGCCTCCGCCTCGAAGCGATCGGGCCAGAGCGGATCATAGGGGACGATCTCGAGCGTGCGGTTCACGGAGCCTAGAAAGTAGCGACCGAGACGTGCTAGCATCCGAGGGCACGGGTCCGCGGGGAGAAATCATAGTTAGAACCGAGACTTCCTTGACGGCGAGAGGGCCGGGTTCGGCCCTTCTGCTCGTAGCTCTGAGCTCGGAGAATGCGAACTGCGGGCCGTGCGTCCGGCTGGCATCCGGGAAGCCTGACGCTACGACGAAGCTCCCGCGGAAGGCCCCGATGGATTCCGTGAAGGAGGGAGGAGCCCCCGATGAGCGTGACCCCAGAGTCCTCGTCCCTCCAGCGTAAGCCCGCGTCGAGCCGGACGGTAGAGCTGGCCGAGCTGGTCGAGCGCTACCGGAAGGTGCGTCGGACGACCGAGCGCCTCTGTGAGCCGCTCTCTCCCGAAGACTGCACGGTCCAGTCGATGCCCGACGCAAGCCCGGCTAAGTGGCACCTGGGCCACACGAGCTGGTTCTTCGATACCTTCTTGCTCGAGGGCCGCGTGGCCGACGGCCAGCTCTTTCCCGAGCAGTACCGTGTCCTGTTTAACTCCTACTACAACTCCGTCGGGGAGCAGCACCCGAGGCCCCGGCGCGGTCTGCTCACGAGGCCGTCGCTCGACGAGGTTCTCGCGTACCGGGCCGAGGTGGATCGTCGACTCCTCGGCCTCCTCGAGGGCGCAGCCAGCGGCTCGACCGCGCTTGCTGGACTGACCGAGATTGGCCTGCAGCACGAGCAGCAGCATCAGGAGCTCATCCTCACCGACGTCAAGCACCTGCTCTCCTGCAACCCCTTGCGGCCAGCCTATCGGAGGGTTCCCGCGCCTCCTTTCGGCGATTCTCTGCCGCTCGAGTGGCACCGGTACGAGGAAGGGACCTACTCGATCGGCCACGAGGGCCCGAGCTTCTCGTTCGATAATGAGCGCCCCTGCCACCGCACCTTTCTCGAGGCGTTCGAGCTTGCCTCCCGCCCCGTGACGAACGGCGAGTTCCTGACGTTCATCGAGGCGGGTGGCTACGAGAACCCGGAGCTCTGGCTCTCGGATGGGTGGGGTGTGATTCGGGCCCGGGGCTGGCGCGGGCCCCTCTACTGGGAGGAGCGTGACGGAGCCTGGTCTCTCATGACCCTCGCGGGTATTCGTTCCGTGCGAGCCGAGGAGCCCGTCTGCCACGTGAGCTTCTATGAGGCCGACGCCTTTGCGCGCTGGAGCGGAGCCAGGCTTCCGACGGAGGCCGAGTGGGAGGTGGCTGCGAAGCGCGCGCCCATCGACGGGAACTTCGCGGAGGATCGGCTCTTCCATCCTGATTCAGCCAGTGCGCGCGACTCAACTCGTGCGCGAGCACCGGGGGGTGGTGGGCCCGTGCAGCTCTTCGGGGATGTCTGGGAGTGGACCCAGAGTTCCTACAGGCCGTATCCGGGATACGCGCCGCCGCCGGGGCCGCTCGGTGAGTACAACGGCAAGTTCATGTGCAATCAGATGGTCCTGCGCGGCGGCTCGTGTGCGACGCCCCGATCCCACATCCGCCCCACCTATCGAAACTTCTTCTATCCGGATGCTCGCTGGCAGTTCAGCGGTCTGCGCCTCGCACGTGACGCGCGATGACTCCTAAGGTGCGGTCTTGTCCGGCGATCAATCGACGGGGATGAACGAGAGCGGGGGAAGAGGTGCGCCGAGGACGGTGGCCCCGCAAAAGAGCGTCGCGTACACACGGTGGCCGTAGGCGGTCGCTGTGTACAGGAGAGACCGACCGCTGGGAGGGACGCATTCCGAGGGGCGTTCGAAACGCACCGAGCTCAAGGAGGGGCCATCCTCCTCGAGCGAGGCGACGAAAACCCGACCGGACCACAGCCCTGCGACGACACCGCGCTCTCCGAAGGGTTTGAGATCCTGCACGAAGTCGAGCGAGCCTCGCGGACCGAGGGGGAAGGAGGCTACCTCGTTCCCCCCGCGCCGGGCGAAAAGACAGAGCTCACCCCCGCGGTCCTCGGCGAACCAGCCAGTTCCCGACGGGTCGAACCAGACGAACTGGAGCTCGGGTGGGCCGTCGTCGCGCTCGAGGATCGTTCCGTCGGGTGCGAGACGCAGCCTCGCGTAAGAGACTCCGCCCTCC
>DAOUZG010000323.1 GCA_030665705.1 Deltaproteobacteria bacterium
AGACCCTCGAGCACGCCATCGGGGGCGTACGCGATCGGCCGCAGCCCCCGGCCGAGCTTGCCGACTTCCTGGTGGTGCCACGAGCAGACCTCGACCCGTCGTTCCCCGTAGATCTCGGCAAGCGGTCCTTCCGGGTCGAGCTCGACGGGGTGTCGCGTCGGCGTCCTCGGCGGGAGCCGGTGAACCAGCGTTTCCCCCCGTCGGTCGGGAATGTGCAGCTCCAGATCTCCGCCGAGCGCTACGTTGAGAACCTGCATCCCGCGACAGACCGCGAGGATCGGAACGGCGGGCCTCTCGAGTGCCCGTCCCACGAGCTCGAGCTCGAACTCGTCACGCTCGCGGCTCACGCCGTACACCATGGGGTGATCACCGCCACGATGCAGGGCCGGATCGATGTCTCCTCCCCCGGACAGGAGTAATCCGTCGACGCGGTCGAGCATCACCTCCAACGGCCCCGGAGCGGGCGCGAGCAGGACGGGCAGCCCGTCCGAGAGGACGACCGCGCGGACGTACGCCGTCGGGAGCGAGAAGGCGGGAGGCTCACCGTCCGCCGCGTACGTGGTGATCCCGATAACCGGACGGTTTCCCAAGACCCCCTCAGGCCCGCTCGAAGTAGCGGGCACGCTCCCAGGTCGTGACCGCCTGTTCGAACTTCTGCTTCTCGATCAGTGCAAAGTGGAGGTAGTGCTCGAGCACCTCGTCGCCGAACGCCTCGCGGAGCATCTCGCTACGCTCCGCCTCGCGCAGGGCCTCGCCGAGTGTGCTCGGAACCTGGGGGACGCCCTGTGCCTCGTAGAGATTTCCGTGGAACATCTCCGGGGGCTCGATCTTGCGGGTGATCCCGTCCAGACCCGCGGCCATGGTCGCCGCGAACGCGAGGTAGACGTTCGCGTCCGCGCCGGGAATCCGACATTCGACTCGAAGTGATTGGTCGTGTCCGACGATGCGGAACCCGGTAGTACGGTTGTCATAGGACCATCCGATGGCAGTGGGCGCGAAGGTCCCGGCAACGTAGCGCTTGTAGGAGTTCACGTACGGCGCGAGAAACAGCGTGATCGCGCGCGCGTGCTCGATCTGCCCGCCGAGCCAGTAGCGGAACAGCTCGGAGGGACGCGCCTGCGTCCCGGGGATCAGATCCCCGTCGCCCTCGAAGAGGCTCCGCGAACCCTTCGGCGCATCCCACAACGAGGTGTGTAGGTGCATGCTGTTTCCCGCATGGGCCGTGTCCCACTTTGCCATGAACGTGACCGCCAGCCCCTGCTCCTGTGCGATCTCCTTGGCGGCATGCTTGTAGAGAACGTGCCGGTCGGCCATCTCCAGGAACTCGCAGAACTCGAGATTGATCTCGTGCTGGCCCGCGCCCCACTCCCCTTTGCTGAACTCGACCGGGATTCCCGATGCCTCCAGGTGGCGCCGGATCGCCCCGACGAGAGGCTCCGAGCGCGTAGCCTGGAGGATGTGGTAGTCCTCGATGTAGGCCCCGAACGTCTGCAGCCCCTCGAAGCTCTTCTCTCGCGCCGACTCGTAGGTCTCGCGAAAGATGAAGAACTCGAGCTCCGAGGCACCCATCGGGACGTAACCCATCTCGCGCGCTCGCTCGACCTGCCGGCGAAGCACGGCCCGGGGCGCGATGGAGACCTCCTCACCGGTCCGCTCATCGAACACGTCACACAGGACGATGGCGCTCTGCGGAAGCCAGCTCGCGATTCGGAGAGTCGCCCAGTCGGGCCGGCAATGGATGTCCCCGTAGCCGGTCTCCCACGAGGCGAACCGATAGCCCGGCGCGGGGTCCATCTCCATGTCACACGCGAGCAGGTAGCTGCAGACGTGCATCCCCTCGTTCACCACGTGGTCGAGGAAGAACCGGCCCGTGATGCGCTTTCCGATTAGGCGTCCGTACAGGTCCGGGAAGACCGTAATGACGGTGTCGATCTCCCCGGTCTCCACAC
>DAOUZG010000310.1 GCA_030665705.1 Deltaproteobacteria bacterium
AACGGAGCTTCGAGCGCCGGCTTTGGCGGCGGGGTTCGTCGATCCTGGGTCTGACGCGACCCGACCAGCGTGTCGTTGGAGCGCGCGCACGACTCCCGAAAACGACGTTCCTCCACCCGCCACTCTTCGGACTCTGGCGTCAGCCCGAAACTGACCCGGAGAAAGTTCTCGGGACCCGTGTTCTCATCGAACCGCCGGATGAGGTAGGCGATGGCGCTCTGCAGCTCCGCGCGCGGCACCGCGGGGGAATAGACGAGGACGTCGCCGGCGACGGCCTGGAGCGCCCTGCGCATCGGCTCCGCCATGCCCTCGAGAATCTCGAAGCCCACTCGATCCTCGGTTCCCGTCACGGCACGGACGACCAGACCGAAGGCGAGGTCGAAGACGTTGTGGCTTCCGATGCCGACGTGCGCGACCTCCGCGTTTTCCGGCCGACATCCCCAGAGGAGCATACGCCTGCAGTTGGCATCGACCTCCGCCTTGGAACGATAGGGCACCTGCGGCCATCCCCTCTCGGACGCTTCACACCGCTCCATCGCTAGGTTGGCGCCCTTCACGATGCGAATGCGGATCGGGGCCCCCCCGCGTGCTACACGCGCCTGGGACCACGCCACGAGATCCCACTGTGCCAGATGCGAGTCCGGGAGGTACGCCTGAACCACGATACCGGCATGGCAGCGCAGAAACTCGGGCTCATCGAGCACGCGCTTGAACAGGTCCACGGTCAGATGGAGGTCGGGGTACTCCTCCATGTCGAGATAGACGAGCTTCGGGACCCGGTTGCCGTCAGGACGGGTAAGAGGTGCCGCCATCGCCGTCCGGTAGAGCCTTCGGAGTCGCTCCGAGAGGACCGCGAGTACATCTTCCCAGGCCAGGAGCTCGAGCTGCGAAGCGATCGAAGAGATCTTGACCGAGACGCACTCGACGTCGGGGCGAGCCAGCGCCTCGAGGTAGCGTGCAAGGCGAGCCTCGGCCTCCCCCTCGCCGAGGATCGCCTCGCCGAGCTCGTTCAGGTTGATTTGAACGCCCTCCGCGGCCCGACCCGCCAGCGCTCGACCCAGCGCCGGATCCTCGCCGGGGAGGACCATCCTCCGCATCTCCCCTCGAACCCGCGCCACGAGGAGCGGAACCAGAATCGAGGGGACCACCTTCGCGAGCGCACGGAAGGCGCGTAGTTGAACCCGTTCAAAGCCGCTCAGGTAGGCCGGGATGGAGTAGCGTTCGATCAGATGGGAGACCTGGTCGGCGACGCGGCGGCTGTTGCGGGACCTCGCAATCTGATCGGTCATCGCGGTCGTGAACATCTGCCCCGCGTTGTCGCGCACGAAGCGGGCAAGCCGAGTCTGGACCCTCGCCTCCGCCCGGCGAGCACTCTGCACGGCAAGCCTCTGAAGCTCAGCCGCGACTCGCACACTCTCATCTGCGAGATCGATCTCTCCGAGCTCGGCCCCGCGAAGCCCTCGGAGGTACGCTCGGATCGATTCGGCTTCTCGGGAGGTCGCCGTGTCGAGCCCGCTCATCGTAGCGCCTTGAACTCCACCCGATCGTCGTCGGTCGGCCTCCAGTCGGGCGGTAGACTGATCTCGACCTCGTCACCCGCTTCCGCAGAGACGAAGCGCTGGCGGACCTCCCGGAGACCGTCCGCGTGAACAACACGAACCTCGAAGCGTGGCGCGCTGCGAACCTGCTCGGGAACACGCAGCCTCCGAACCCACGGCGGCGCTTGAGCCATTGCCACGGAAAGGCGTGTGGTCGACTCGAGGGCCTCCGACTCACCCAGCACAGGAGCCTCCCGGTACGCGAAGGCGCCCGCGACCGGCAGATCTTCCACGGGTGCAGAGCGGGGAGGCTCGGCCTGCATCCGACCCCGCCTCTTGCCGAGCTCGGCAACCCGCTTCTCCTGTGGCTGGGGTGCCACCGGCGCAACGTCTCTCCGCATCGCGAGCCCAGGCTCCGGAATCCCCGGCCCTTCGAGGTAGGTGGTGACGGTCGGATAGAGAAGCACCAGCACCAGCGCGTATGCAAAGGCAGGGTGCAGGAGAAGACCCCGAAGACCGGACAGGAGCTCTGCGAGGCGGTTTCGGACGGGCTCCGCCTGCGTCACTTCCGCAGAGAGCGCTGCAAAGTCGAACCCGCGGAGGGCTGCGAGCTCCTCGCGGCACGTGTTGCAGCGCGCCAGATGGCGCTCGAGCTCACCGGTCTCCTCAGCGCCGAGCGGCGGGTCCCTCTGCTCGTACCGCAGGAGCATCTCCGGCTCCGGATGC
>DAOUZG010000135.1 GCA_030665705.1 Deltaproteobacteria bacterium
GGTGCGATTGCCACCCAGGCGTTTGGCGAGCCTTCGTACGGGTCCAATGGACTTACACTCCTTCGGGAGGGCAAGAGCGCGCAGCAGGCGTTGAAGATCCTCCTTACCGCGGACCCGGAGCGCGAGCTTCGCCAGGTTGCCATCGTCGATGCGGAGGGTCGAGTCGCGGTCCACACCGGAAGCGCCTGTATTGCAGCTGCGGGAAGCCAGCCCGGGGTCGGATACAGCGTTCAAGGGAACATGCTGCGAGCGGACGGGGTCTGGAAGGCGATGCCGGGGGCGTTTGAACGCGCCAAGGGGGATCTCGCCGATCGCCTCCTCGCCGCCCTGGAGGCCGCCGAGCGTGAGGGTGGGGACATTCGGGGCCGCCAGAGCGCGACACTGCTGGTGGTGTTCGGACAACGGGGTGATCGTCGCCGGCAGGAGGAGAGGATCGATCTGCGCGTCGACGATCATCCGAAGCCGCTCGAAGAGCTACGGCGCCTGCTCACGATCAATAGGGCCTACGACCGGATGCGCGACGGACACGCGGCCGCCGCCGCCGGAAGGCTGGACGAGGCGGTGAAGCAGTTCGGGGAGGCACAGGCGCTCTACCCGGAGAATCCTGAGTTCAGCTTCTGGGCGGGGATCGACCTTGCGAACCGAGGAAGGCTCGAGGATGCGCTCCGCTTCCTTCGGTCCGCCTACGAACGAGACCCCGGCTGGAAGGAGCTCCTGCGGCGCCTGCCGGCGACCCCGCTGCTGCCCGACGATCCTGAACTCATCGAAAAGCTCACCCGAGATTGAGGTGAAGCGATGCTCACGGAGATCGACCAGAACATCTGGATTGCAGAAGGGGATGCTGTTCGTTTCCTCAGTGTTCCCTACCCGACCCGAATGGTCGTGGTTCGGCTCTCGGACGGGAGCTTGTGGGTGCACTCCCCGATCCACCTGGAGAGCGGCCTGGCCGGGGAGCTGCAGGCGCTCGGTCCGGTCCGCTACCTGATCTCGCCGAACAAGCTCCATCACCTCTTCATGGGGGAGTGGGCCGAGGCCTGGCCCGAAGCCCGGATGTACGCTTCTCCTGGCCTGGCCAGGCGGCGAAAGGATCTGCGCTTCCACGCCGAGCTCGGCGATCGTCCCGAGCCTGAATGGGCGTCGGAAATCGACCAGGTGATTTTTCGCGGGAGCTTCGCCATGGAAGAGGTGGTCTTTTTTCACCGTCCATCACGAACCGCGATCGTCACCGACCTCGTCCAGAAGTTCGACCCCGCATCTCTCGCGTGGCCCCAGCGGGTGGTGATGGGGTTGGATGGCATGCTCGGGCCGGACGGGAGCACACCGCGCGAGTGGAGGCTTACGTTCTGGAACAGGCGGGCCGCCCGGAAGGCGCTACGCGGCGCGCTCGAGTGGAACCCGGAGAGGATCCTCCTGGCGCACGGCACGTGGGTGCGCAGCAACGGCCGGGAAGAGCTGAAGCGCTCGCTGCGCTGGCTGAAGCCCTAGAGCCCCTCGACTTTCGGCTCGCGCTCGACTTCCGGCTCGGGTTCGGGGGGCTAGACATCGCAGGCGACCACGGGTAGAAGTCCCGGGGAGGTCCGAACCATGACGCCCCGTGCTCTCATCCCCCACGCGGCTCTCGCTCTCGCCCTTCTACTCGGTGCGTGCGCCAAGGCCCCGGCGCCCGACTCGGGGTTCCTCTCGGATCCCGAGAAGATGGCCGCGGAGGAGCGCTTCCCGTTTGACCGCATCTGGTACGACGGCGAGACCGACTTCCAGAGGTACACCGAGATCATGATCCTCCCGGTGAATACCGAGTTCCTCATGGAGATGCCCTGGTGGGAGGAGGTCTCGTTCCCGGGGGATCGACGGGCGGGGGCGCGGGAGCTCGGCTTCCGTCTCCAGACACGCGTCTTCGACGCGTTCCAAGCGGATCCCAACAAGCGGTTCACGCCGATCGCGTTTGCGGCGAAGGAGCCGGACGAGACGACGCTAGTTCTCGAGATGGCACTGGTCGATCTCGTGCCAACGCGGCCGGTCCTGAGCGTCCTCGGCGGACCGACCGGGCTCGGCAAGGGCTCCCTCGCCATCGAGGGACGGTTTCGGGACGCGCATACGGGAGAGGTCGTCGCGATGTTCGCCGATCGGGAGGAGGCGCAGCGGAGCCTGGTCAACGTGAAGGACCTGACCTGGTATTCACACGGAAAGGCGATCATCAACGCGTGGGCGGACCAGCTCGTGGCCGTGACGAACGCGGGCCCTGAGGGCGTCGTCGAGAGAAAACCCCGCTTCACGCTGAAGCCGTGGTAGGCTTGGGATCATCATGAGGCGTTTTGCGGGGATTCTGGTGACGACGGTCAGCCTCGTTGCGCTGGCGTTACCGGCCCACGCAATCCGCTGCAGAGAGTGGACCCGGATGGACGCGGCGGCGCAGCGGCGGACTCTGTCCCACATGATCGACGAGGCACCCAACCGCCGCTCGCTGTACGGGCGCCAGGTCAACGGCGCTCGGCTGCAGATGTGTCTCCGGCGGTCCGAGAGCTGGATCGAGGCCGACTTCCACGAGGCCTGCTCCCGAGGACAGCGGGAGAGTCTGCAGGTGCTGAACAACATCTTCGAGCAGTACATCTCGAGCTGCACGAGCGGACGGGTCGGGGGATACTACTAGGGGTAGGGGGGCGTAGCCCGACCACCCACGTTCCGTGAGTGGGGCGTAGGCCTCAGCGCGCCCCGGAGATCGGTCGACCGTCTCTTGCGATGAAGGGCTGGATCTCGGGGCGGCTGGCCTGTGCTCGTGCGCAGAAGTCCTCTTCGGATTCTTCGGGAGCGCCTCCCGGGAGGCTCCGCACAACGAACCGTCCGGGTCTCATCAAGTTGCTGACCACCGCCCGGGCGGCGCTGGTCGCGATCGTGCGGTGCACGGGGCGGAACTCGGGGTCCCGGAGGGGCCCGCTCACGTCGACGGCGACAGCCACGCTGAGAACGCCGGGGTCGTGCACGCGCGGCGTGAGCCGGAGATCGTACTTTCCGCGTCCGATGTCCACGGTCCCCTGACCCGTGATGGTGGCCTCCTTGCCCGCGAGCACGAGCGTCTCGACGGTGGCGACGCCGTCCTCGACGCCGAACTCTCCGACGGTGCATCCCACGGCGATCGCCTCGTGCACCCTCAACGAGGGGATCGAGAGGTGGATCAGGGTGCGCAGGAATTCATTGACGTAGGCCGAGGTTGCGACTCCATCGCGAACGACGACCCACACCCTCCCAGCCAGGCTCGAACGGATCTCGGTCGACGTCCGGCCCTCGGCCCGCAGGCCGACCGAGAGGTCGATGATGCCAGCGCTTTCCGGCTCGTCCTCGAACTGGGACACCAGCCTCGCCACGTCGATCTCGGTCACCTCGGCGTTGAGGACCAGCGCGGGATCGGGCGTTCGAGAATCGATCCGCAGCTCCGCCTCGAGGTGGCCCCCTCGCCAGCGAGCATCGAAGTCGCGGATGACAAGCTCGCCGTCCTTGATGTAGAGGGTCTGCTTGACGTCCCGCAACTCGAGGCCCGAACGGCCCGTCACGCGTTCCGCCCGCAGGCCGACGTCTACGTCGATCTTACGCAGCCACTCGAACGGCAGTGGACCCGAGCCGAACAGCCCCTCCTCTCGCGCCGGCGTGGGCCTCTTGCGGCGGAGCCGGTCGCGTGGCTCGTGGCGCGGCTCGATCCCGACGTCCCGCAGGCGGATACGCGGCGACACGAGTCGTGCCCAGAGGCGCGGCCGCTCCCCCGTGGCAAACGATGCGGACCACTTCCCGTGCAGGGTCGTCTCGTCCAGGCGGGCCGTCCCGTCCGAGACCATGCGCTCGTTGGAGCCCGTCACACGACCCTCGAACTCGACGGGACCGATTTCCGGCAGGTCCACATCGAAGAGCTGTCCCACGAGGGCGAGGTCGTGGGCTGACAAACTCCCCTCAACCGTAATCTCGTCGGTCTCGCGGAGATCGTCGACGGTTCCAACGAGGTCGATGCGCAGGCGTTCCGCGTCCCCACCCCCTACCTCGAAGCGCTCGATGCCGAGAGACCCGTCGCGGTCCGAGACGCTGGCCGTACCCTGGAACGGACCGAGAGCGGGCGGTTCACGCTCCAGAAACACGCGCAGGTGTCGAAGGTCCACCGTGCCGAACGACGCCTCGAGCTGCACGCCCGCCATCCGGATCACGTCGCGGATCGAGCCCCGCAGCTCGAGCCAGGTGTCGTCGTGTCGGCCGATCCGCAGCTCGAGGTCGTCCACGCCGAGCGTTCCGTCGCGGTCGCGGAGGCGTCCGTTCGCCACGATCGGGCCGATGTCCGGGAGCTGCCGCTGCACCCCGAGTGCGCGGGCGAAGATCCGCGTGTTGCGCGCACGGAGGCCCGCGCGCACGTCGATCTCGCTGATCCCACTCAGGTCGTCGTACCCACCGACGAGGTCGATCGCGACCGAGTCGTCGCGACCCCGAGCGTGCATCTCCCCCTCGATGCCCAGTGACCCGTCGCCATCCGACACCGTGAGCCCGGCGTCGAACGAGCGCAACACGTCGATCTGCCGCTGTGCGAGCCGGTTCAGAAGCTCAGGTCCCTCGGCGTGCATGTCGAGCTCGAGCTCGATGCCACGCAGCTCTCCGAGGTCGGCGATCGAACCCGTGATCTCGGCGCGGAGCGGCTTGGCTCTCTCGGTGACGATACGAAGGTCCCGCAGCGCGAAGGGCCCGTCTGCGTTCGTCAATCGCGTCGACACCCGGATCGGTCCCGTGCCCGGGAGCTCGCGGTCGAACGCGTGCGACAGCACGGCTAGGTCGGGCAGGGTGCCCGATATTGCGACGTCGAGGCCGCGGAGGCGCCGCGGCTCCCCGACCGTTCCCTCGGCCTCGAGCTTCGCCTCGAGAACCCGACCCTGCAGGCGCAACGGGTACGGCGCGCTCGGCTCGAGCAGCTCGGCGAGCGGTCCCAGTTGCGCCCTCAGGTCGAATGGACCACCGTCGACCTCCCCCCGCACCACAACGTGCAGCGGACCCTCGAGGGGCTCGGCACGCACCGAGAGGCGCTCGAAACGCGCGCTGACAGTGGCGTCACCTGGTCTGGGCAGGTAGAAGACCCGAAGGCCTTCCGCCTCGACCGCGTGGATCCTGAGCGCCACCGGCTCTCGTGGCGGCTCTTCGGTCAACGCCTCGACGTTGGCCGCGAGCCGGAAACGCCCCTCCGCGTCGGGCTCGACGTGCAGATCGGTGTCGAAGAGGTGCAGTGCGTCGACCTCTACGACGCCGCGCAGGAGCTGCCAGGCGTTGAGATCCAGATCGATGCCACCGATCTCGACGAGGTGGGGCGAGGGCCGACCGGACAGGTTGGCGACGACGACGTCGGTTGCCACCAGGCGCAGCCCGCCGAGAAGCTCGAGGTGCAGATCGCCCCGGATCGAAACCTCTAAGCCGATCGCCTCGGATAACTTGCGCTCCAGCAGACGGTGCTGACGCTCGAACCCGATCGACTCGGCAAGCCACTCCACCGCGGCCAGTACGGCTACGAGCGCGATCGCAACGATGAAGAGGGGACGCATGTAGAACGAAGACTTCCTTCGTACGACAGGGATTCGATGCTAGCACACGGGTCGGCTAGCGGATCGTCTCCACGCGGATCGAGTTCGTCGAGCCAGGCTGTCCGAGTGGCGTACCGAACACCATGACCACGCGGT
>DAOUZG010000126.1 GCA_030665705.1 Deltaproteobacteria bacterium
CGCTCGGAATAACGACTGATATGCCTCGCTCGCGACGCCTTGATCTCGGCCCGCCAGAGCGGCCTGGCTCGGTCCGGGGTTTCTGAGATGGGTTCTAGCAGGGAGGATCCGAGGATGATCCGAGGAGTGCACCATACCGCGATCTCGACGGGCAACCTGGAACGGGCCCTCGTGGCTCGAGCCTCGCTCCCTGCCACCCGGGGCGAGAAGAGGTCCGACCAATTGACATCATACTGCCACCCCGGGAAGGCGGGATTCCGGATTAATCCTCCGGGCGAGCGCGGCGGTATAATCCGTTCACGTCAAAACCTTCGGAAGCGGAGGCCCCCGAATGAACTTCGATTTCTCAGAGGATCAGAGGCTCCTGCAGAGCTCGGCGCGCGACTTCCTGGATGACCAGTCGCCGCTACAGGTCAACCGGGATGTGCTCGAAGCGGGCACGTACTACAACCCCGAGCTCTGGCAGGGTGTAGCCGAGATGGGCTGGCTCGGTGCCGCGGTGCCCGAGGAGTACGGCGGCGCGGGGTTTGGCTATCTGGAGCTCGTCCTGATCGCCGAGGAGGTCGGACGGGCCCTGGCGCCCATCCCCTTTGCCTCGTCGGTCTACCTGGCGACGGAGGCCGTCCTCCTCGCGGGTACGCCCGAGCAGAGGAAGACCTACCTCCCCGAACTCGTGGCCGGTGAAAAGATCGGAACCTTCTCGCTGGCCGAGGGTCTCGGACAGGCGACACCGTCGTCGGTCAAGACCACCTTCGAAAACGGTCGCCTGAACGGGACCAAGATCGGCGTGCCAGACGGCAACATCGCGAATCTCGCCGTGGTGGTCGCACAGACAAACAGCGGGCCCACGCTCGCGCTCGCCGACCTGGGCGGTCAGGGGGTCGAGCGGAAGGCACTCACGTCGATCGACCCGACTCAGTCGGCCGCTGCGATCACCTTCCGGGACGCGCCTGCAGAGCCGCTCGGGAGTCCGGGCGAGGGGTGGAAGCTTACCGAGAAACTCTTCGATCGAGCGGCGGTGCTGCTGGCGTTCGAGCAGCTCGGTGGAACGCAGCGCGCCTTCGAGATCACGAAGGAGTACATGATGGGGCGCTACGCGTTCGGCCGTCCGATCGCGTCGTTCCAGGCCCTCAAGCACCGGATGTCCGAAATGTACTGCGCGATCGAGCTCGCGCGCTCCAACAACTACTACGGCGCCTGGGCGCTCAGCACCGATGCGGAGGAGATCGGCGTCGCCGCCTGCAACGCACGCGTGAGTACGGCGCAGGCGGCCGAGCTCGTGACCATGGAGATGATTCAGTTGCACGGCGGCGTCGGGTTTACCTGGGAATACGACTGCCACCTGTTCTACCGCCGTGCGAAGCACCAGAGTGCCCTTCTCGCGCCGGCCACCGAGTGGCGGGACAAGCTCATCGAGCGCCTCGTCGCGAAGCGGGCCGCTTAGGAGGAATCCAGGATGGACTTCAACGACACCCCGGAAGAGGCTGCGTTCCGAGCGGAGGCGCGCGCGTTCCTCGATAAGAACGCGGAGCTACAGGGCCCTGAAGGCGCGGCCGAGAGCGTGATCGAGCGCGACGACCCGGAAACGATCCGCGCGGCTCAGGCCTGGCAGGCCCTGAAGTGCGACAACGGCTGGGCGTGCATCACCTGGCCCAAGGAGCTCGGGGGGCGCGGCGGAACGCCGATCCAGAGCGTGGTCTGGAATCAGGAGGAGGGCCGCTACAAGACCCCCCCGAATATCTTCATGATCGGGATCGGCATGCTCGGCCCGACGATCATGACCCACGGCACGCCGGAGCAGAAGGAGCGCTACCTCCCGAAGATGGCGCGAGGGGACGAGGTCTGGTGCCAGCTCTTCAGCGAGCCGGCAGCCGGCTCCGACCTCGCGGGTCTACGGATGTCGGCCGTGAAGGACGGCGACGAGTGGGTCCTCAACGGCCAGAAGATCTGGACCACGGGAGCTCACTACAGCCGGTGGGGGATGCTGCCGGCGCGCAGCGATCCCACCGTAGCCAAACACGCCGGGATGACGTACTTCATCGTCGACATGGAGGCAAAGGGCATCGAGATCCGGCCGATCAAGCAGATCAATGGAGCCTCGCACTTCACCGAGGTCTTCTACAGCGACGTTCGCGTGCCCGACTCGTATCGTGTCGGTGCGGTCGGCGACGGCTGGCGAGTCGCCATCACCACCCTCCTGCACGAGCGTGCAGCAGTTGGCGCCGGAGGGCGGGTGGGGCCCGGGGTCGACGACCTGATCCGGCTTGCCCAGCAGGTCGAGCTGAACGGCCGTCCCGCCATCGAGGACGCCGGTGTGCGCCAGCGCATCGCCGATTTCTCCGTGCGCATGGCGGGTCTCCGATGCACGGGGTACCGGACGCTGACGGCGCTCTCGCGCGGACAGACGCCGGGCCCGGAGGCCTCGATCATGAAGCTCGTCGGTGCATCGCTGGGCCAGCAGGTCGCCTCGTACGGGATCGACCTCCAGGGGTTGGCAGGCAGCGTCATGGACGAGGAGGGCGGCTGGCAGGATGCGTACCTCCAGTCGGCCGGTCTCCGGTTGGCGGGGGGGAGCGACGAGATCCTGCTCAACATCATCGCCGAGCGCGTCCTGAGGCTGCCGCCGGAGCCCCGCGTCGACAAGAATCTCGCCTTCCGGGAGATCCCAACGGGACCGCCGAGCAGCTAGCCCGCAATTCTCACCAGGTGGGCTACTGCGGTCGCCGCCGCTCAGGAGATCTGTAACTTCGGTGCAGGTCGGGCTGCGGCGAGGTCGGCGAAGAAGTCGTTGCCCTTATCGTCGGTCACGATGAAGGCGGGGAACTCCTCGACTTCGATCCGCCAGATCGCCTCCATCCCGAGCTCTTCGAATTCGACGATCTCGACCTTCTTGATGCAGTGCTCCGCGAGGCGCGCCGCGGGGCCACCGATCGAGCCGAGGTAGAAACCGCCGTACTTCTTGCACGCCTGCCGCACCTGATCCGAGCGGTTGCCCTTCGCCAGCATCACCATGCTTCCACCGTGGCTCTGGAACAGGTCGACGTAGGAGTCCATGCGCCCGGCGGTGGTGGGGCCGAACGACCCGGATGCGTAGCGTTCGGGCTTCTTCGCGGGTCCGGCGTAGTAGACCGGGTGGTCCTTCAAGTACTGCGGCAGCCCCCCGCCGGAATCGAGCTGCTCCTTGAGCTTGGCGTGTGCGATGTCGCGCGCGACCACCATCGGACCGGTCAAGGAGAGGCGGGTTGCAATCGGATGCTTGCTCAGCTCCGCCAGGATCTCGCGCATCGGGCGGCTGAGGTCGATCTCGACCACCTCTTCGCCCAGTTCGCCGTCCGCGATGTCGGGGAGGTACTGGGCCGGGTTCGTCTCGAGTTGCTCGAGGAAAATCCCATCCCGGGTGATCTTTCCGAGGATCTGACGGTCGGCGGAGCAGGAGACGCCGAGGCCGACCGGGCACGAGGCCCCGTGCCGGGGCAGCCGGATCACGCGGACGTCGTGCGCGAAGTACTTTCCGCCGAACTGCGCCCCGATCCCCGTCTCGTTACAGAGCTTGTGGACCTTCTCCTCGAGGTCGACGTCCCGGAACGCGCGCCCCAGTTCGTTGCCGCTCGTGGGAAGGGAGTCGAGGTAGCGGGCGCTCGCGAGCTTCACCGTCTTCAACGTGAACTCCGCGGAAGTTCCGCCGATCACGAGCGCCAGGTGGTAGGGTGGGCACGCCGCGGTTCCGATCTGCCGGATTCTCCTGGCGATGAAGTTGAGCAGCGACTCCGGGTTCAGGAGCGTCTTGGTCTCCTGGTAGAGGAACGTCTTGTTCTGGGACCCGCCCCCCTTCGCCACGAACAGGAAGTGGTACTCGTCGCCCGGCGTCGCGTGGATCTCGATCTGCGCAGGCAGGTTGGTCCCGGTGTTCTTCTCCTTGTACATGTCGAGTGGAGCCAGCTGCGAGTACCGCAGATTCTTCTCGGCGTAGGTCTGATAGATGCCCCGTGAGATCGCCTCCTCGTCGTTACAGCTCGTGAAGACGTTCTGACCCTTGTGCGCGATCACAATCGCGGTTCCGGTGTCCTGGCACGACGGGAGGACCCCTCCCGCAGCGATGTTGGCGTTCTTGAGAAGCTCGAGCGCCACGAAGCGGTCGTTTTCCGAGGCGTCAGGGTCGTCGAGAATCTTCCGGATCTGCGCGATGTGACTCGAGCGGAGGAGGAAGGAGACGTCGTCGAACGCTTCCGCGGCGAGGAACGTAAGGGCTTCGGGTTCCACCTTGAGGAGCGTCCTCCCCTCGAATCGAGCCGCCGATACGTGCTCCGAGCTGAGCTTCCGATACTCTGTGGTCTCGGGGCCGAGCTCGAACATCTCCTGAAACCTGAACTCGGGCATACGTCGATCCTCCATGACGCCGACCCTGACGGTGAGCTACTCCGCTCGCTCCCGGGAGTGCCCAGCCGCCCTTCCCCCGCCTCGCTTGAATATAGCAGCTCCGTCCCGCGGGGCTGAGTACGCCGGTCGACGCTCCCCCGCAGGCTCCGATCGCCTCGCGTCAGTTCGCCACATGTGTAACATTGTGTCTCGGCGAGCGAGGCGCCCGGCGTCGTCGGACTGGGGCCGATCCCCGACGGAGTACCGAGGCGATGAGCGGAGAGCTCCGCCACCGAATGCGTGGGTGCCTCCTCGGAGGTGCCGCGGGGGACGCCCTCGGTGCCCCCGTGGAGTTCGACTCGCTCTCGAAGATACTGGCCCGCTTCGGACCGGAGGGGATTCGGAGGTTCGCTCCGGCCTTTGGGTGTGTGGGATCGATCACGGACGATACCCAGATGACCCTCTTCACGGCCGAGGGGCTCATTCTCGCGGCGCGCGACGGCGTGTTCCCCGAGCGCTCCGGAACGGTGCGAATCGTTCACCGCGCCTACCTCCGTTGGCTCCGCACGCAGGGGGAGCGGTCGCGGCATCCCACCTTCGGGCGAACCTCCGAAGGATGGCTGTCGACGGTCGAAGCTCTTCAGCATCGGCGTGCGCCCGGGAATACCTGTCTGGAGGCGTTGCGAGCTCGCCGCATGGGACGTCTCGAGCACCCCCTCAACACGAGTAAGGGGTGCGGAGGTGTCATGCGCATCGCACCGGTGGGACTGGCCCTGTCAGCGGCAGATCCGTTTCGTCTGGGCTGCGAGCTTGCCGCGCTCACCCACGGTCATCCGACTGGCTATCTAACGGCCGGATTTCTGGCGCTCGTGATCCGGGACCTCGCCATGGGGGCCACGCTCGAGGCTGCGGTCCACGAGGCTCTCGAGGAGCTCGTCCGCTGGCCGAGCCACGAGGAATGTGAGCATGCGGTGCGGGCAGCCCTGGAGCAAGCCCGAGCCGGCTCGCCGACGGCCGAAGCGGTGGAATCCCTCGGTGCGGGCTGGGTCGCTGAGGAGGCATTGGCCATTGCTCTGTACTGTGCCCTCCTTGCCCCCGATCTCGTGGGTGGTCTGCGGCTCGCCGTGAATCACGGAGGCGACAGCGACAGCACGGGTGCGATGACCGGCAATCTCCTCGGTGTGAAGCTGGGGATGAGCGCGATTCCCGACGATTGGCTCGCGACCCTCGAGCTCCGGGCCGAGATCGAGCGGATCGCGGATGAGCTCTACGACGCCTGCGCGAGCCCGAGCCCCGAATCACCGTAGAGCCCCGACCGGGAAGAGCGGCCCGGCCAAGCTTCCACGGCCTGAGTCGAGCTCCTAGTCGCCGAGCCTCTCGAGCAAGGCGAGCGATCGACGGGTGACCTGGTCGGCGCAGCCGGGATCGAAGAGGCCCGACATCCGGTAGGCCACGGGCGCTTCCTCGATCTCGTAGCCCCCCTCGGAGTGGGCCTGCGCGGTGGGTAGGTAGCCAATACACCCATTGGTGTACGCCGCAAAGAGGGTGTGCGGGATGGGCGACTCCCGCTTGATCGTCTGGCCGATCTCGTTA
>DAOUZG010000232.1 GCA_030665705.1 Deltaproteobacteria bacterium
TGAACACCGGAGGCGCCGTGAAAGCCCTCGCCCGCGCCCGCCCCCCCACCGATCGTCTCGTAGTACCCGAACCGTTCATCCCCGAACGTCACGTTGTTCATGGTCCCCTGGCTCGCCGCCGCGCGACCGATCGCGCCGAGAAGAGTATCCACGATCCGCTGGGACGTCTCCACGTTGCCCCCGGCCACCGCACGATCTCGGGACGGGGAGAGCAGCGATCGCTCGGGGATTCGGACCGTGACGGGACGGAGGCAGCCGCCGTTCAGCGGGATCGGCTCCCCCACGAGGGTGCGCAGGACGTAGATCAGTGCTGCGATCGTCACGGCCCTGGGCGCGTTGAGGTTGCCCTCCACCTCCGGCCCCGTCCCTTCGAAGTCGACCTCCATCCGGTTGTCCCGGACCCGAAGGGTCACGCAGATCGGTGTTCCATCGTCCAGGGCATCGGCAAAGTAATGCTCGCCGTCGGGGATCTTCGCGATCTCGTCCCCGACCTTAGCAGCGGCGTTGTCCTGAACGTGCTTCATGTAGGCGAGAACCGTCTCGAGGCCGTAGCGATCCACCATCTCGTGCAGCAGACGCTCCCCGGTGTGGTTCGCCGCAATCTGCGCTTCCAGGTCGGCGAGGTTGTCGCGAGGGCTGCGCGCCGGATACGGGCCGCCGAGAAGCAGTTGCAGCATGTCCTCGTCCGCGAATCGTCCATCCCGCACGATTCGCATCGGACGGAGCACTACACCCTCCTCGTCCAGGCTCGTCGAGAACGGGGGCATCGACCCGGGCGTGGTCCCCCCGATGTCCGCGTGGTGACCACGGCTCGCCGTGAAGAAGCGAAGAACTCCGGAGCGGTCGAATACGGGTGTGACGACGGTGATATCCGGAAGATGGGAACCGCCCGCAGCCGGATCGTTGGTGACGAACACCTCGCCCGCTCGAGGCTCGGGGAACGCCTGCAGCACCGCCCGGACGGTCTCCCCCATGGCACCGAGATGAACGGGGATGTGGGGCGCGTTCGCCACGAGGCCGCCGTTCGGATCGAATAGAGCACAGGAGAAGTCGAGCCGCTCACGGATGTTGGTGGAGAGAGCCGTGCGCTGAAGAACGGTCCCCATCTGCTCCGCGATCGACATGAAGAGGTTGTTGAAGACCTCGAGCTGAACCGGATCGACCGCTGTCCCGACCCGTTCGTGCGTGGGACGTCCAGCGCGGTCCTCGAGAACGATCCGGTCGTAGTCGTCGATCCGAAGACGAAAGCCCGTGTCAACAACGAGGGTTCCGGTTGCCTCGAGGACCAGGGCGGGGCCCTCGAGTGTCTGGCCGGGCCGAAGATCCTCGCGGTAGAAGACCGGAACACCGTCCTGGAACTCGCCATCAGTGAAGACTCGACTCGTGTAGCGTGCCTCACCCCTTCTCCCCGACGCTTCGACGCGAAGCTCCGATGGCGGGACGTGTCTTCCGAGGACCTCGACCCGTGCAACCGTGGCCTCGATCGGGTGATCCGGGCGCGCGTATCCGAAGTGCTGTCGATGACGCGCTTCGAACGCATCGCGACGATCCGAGCCGGGTTCCTCGATGAGCGTGAGCGCGCTTTCCGTGCCCCGATACCGCAGATCCAGCCGACGGATCGTCTCCACCCGATCGGGGGTGAACCCCTCTGCGTCGAGTACCGCCCGCCCCTCCCGTTCGAGATCTTCGAAGACGGGAGCGAGTTCTCGGTCGAGACCGCGGCTCATCCGTTGCCCGCCTAGGTCTGTCTCTCCGTGCCAGGAGACGTCGGCAAGCCCCATCCCGTAGGCCGAGAGCACTCCGGCGTACGGGTGACCGAGGATGCGTCGGATCCCGAGCCGGCGAGCAATCGCGCACGCATGCTGGCCGGCTGCACCCCCGAAGACCACGAGCGTGTACTCCCGTACGTCGTAGCCTCTCGCCACCGACACCTTGCGGATCGCCTCGGCCATGTTCGCGTTCGCGACCTCGAGAAACCCCGCCGCCACCTGCTCCTCTGTGCGATCGATCCCTCGGGCCCGCAACTCTGCGACCCTCTGATCGACGGCGCTGCGGACGCGGTCCGCGTGGAGCACAAAGGGAAAACGGTCCGGCAGGAGGCGTCCGAGGACCAGGTTCACGTCGGTAACGGTGAGCTCCCGGGCGTCGGGGTGGCCGTAGCAGAGGGGTCCCGGGACGGCGCCGGCGCTCTCGGGCCCGACCGTGAAGCGATAGCCGTCGTAGCGGCAGAGCGATCCACCTCCGGCCGCCACCGTGTGAATCGCCATCATGGGGGCCCGGACCCGGACACCCGCCGTCTCCGTCTCGTAGATCCGCTCGAACTCTCCGTCGAACCGGGAGACGTCCGTCGACGTACCGCCCATGTCGAAGCCGATCGCTCTCGGCTCACCTGCTCGACGCGCGACGTGGGCGTAGGCAACCACTCCGGCGGCCGGGCCCGAGAGAATCGCGTGGGGACCCCGGAAGCGTTCGGCGTCGGTCAGTCCACCACTCGACTGCATGATCCGGAGTGTGCTCCCGGGTAGCTCGGCGTGGAGCGTCTGGACGTAGTCGCGGATCAGCGGCGTGAGATACGCGTCGACCGTCGTAGTATCGCCGCGCCCAACGATCCCGATCTCGGGCGCGACCTCGTGAGAGAGGGCCACGTGCTCGAAGCCCACCTCTTCGGCAATTCGGCCGATCGTGCGCTCCATCTCGCCGGCTCGGTAGGCGTGCAGCAGTACGACGGCGACGCTCCGCAGCCCGCGCTCTCTGACCTCACGGAGCTCCGCGCGGACCCGCCCGAGATCAGGGCGTTCGAGGACGACTCCTTCGGCGTCGGCTCGGGCGTCGACCTCCAGAACCGCACGGTAGAGCACCTCCGGCTTTCGGATCTCGAGCGCGAAGAGCTCCGGCCGCGCCTGAGTGCCGATCTCCAGCAGGTCTCGAAACCCGCGCGTAATGACCAGCAGCGTCGGTGCCCCCTTGCGCTCGAGCAGGGCGTTCGTTGCGATGGTCGTTCCCATGCGCACGTCGCACGGCGGGATCGGATCGGTGGCGCGCAGGCCCAGAATCTGACGGATCCCATCGAGGGGGGCGCGATGGGAGGAGAGGACCTTCGCGACGCGAACCACGCCCGTCGAGGGGTCCCGCCCCAGACAATCGGTGAAGGTCCCACCGCGATCGATCCAAAATTCCCAGCGGACGGACGACACGTGGAGAGAGTAGCAAGCCCAGTGGGCGCCGGGCGCGCGCGGCCGTGCCCTCCTACGCTACGCTCGGCTACGCCTCGCTGCGCGCCGCGCCGCAGGCGCGGCTTGCGCGGTTACCGGTATCCCTCGGCGATGGGGCGGCGCGGGAGCCGCCACCACAGCGTGTCGCAGACCTTCGATAGGTCCTCGTCGAACTCCAGGTCGAGCGCGCTCCACGCGGCGTCGAGCTGGTCCGGCCGGCTGGCTCCGAATATCGCAGAGGTGACGCCGGGCTGGCGGAGGACCCAGGCGATCGCTACCGACGCGAGCGAGAGTCCCCGGGCGTCCGCCTCCTTCCGGAGGGTCTCCACTGCCTCGAACTGGATGTCGTCCCAG
>DAOUZG010000302.1 GCA_030665705.1 Deltaproteobacteria bacterium
GAGGCACTGGCGCTCCTCCGCGAGGGAACACTCGAGGACCTTTCAATCTCTCGACCGAGAGAGCGGCTGTCGTGGGGCGTTCCTCTCCCGTTCGATGACGACCACGTCTGCTACGTCTGGGGCGACGCGCTCGTCAACTACCTCACGGGAATCGGCTACCCCGACGACCCCGCGTGGGAGCAGCGCTGGGGCGGTGTTCACCACGTGACCGCCAAAGACATTCTCAAGCCCCACGGCGTCTTCTGGCCGACGCTCCTTCACGCTGCGGGGATCCCCCTCTACCAGGGCCTTCACGTCCACGGCTACTGGACCGTCGACGAGAAGAAAGTCTCGAAGAGCCTCGGGAACATGATCAACCCCCTGGCGATGAAGCAGAAGTACGGGTTCGAGCCGTTTCGGTACTTCCTGCTCCGCGAGATGTCGTTCGGCCTCGACACCGGCTTTTCGGAGGAGGCCCTCGTCCGCCGGACGAACGCGGACCTGGCGAACGACCTGGGAAACCTGCTCCAGCGCTCGTTGCGCATGGTTGCGCGCTACTTCGACGGCGTGGTCCCGGAACCGAAGGGCCGAAGCGGCCTCGATGAGGTGGCTACGCGGGTCGCGCGAGCGAGTGCGGCGCACATGCGCGACTTCGTCACCTCCCGAGCCCTCTCCTCGCTCTGGGAGCTGATCAGTGCAGTCAACAAGTACCTCGACCAGAAGGCACCCTGGAAGCTCGCCAAGGACCCGGCCCAGACGGAACAGCTCGCTACTGTCCTCTACGAGGCCCTCGAGGCTCTCCGGGTCACCGCGGCGCTTCTCGCACCGTTCTTGCCCGAGACTAGCCCGCGTATCTTCGCCGCCCTCGGGGATCCGCCCGCTCCGAAGCTGCTCTCCGACGCCATACGCTGGGGGCAGCTCCAGACGGGGACCCGGATCGTCGAGTCGGAGGCCCTCTTTCCCCGGATCGAGACCTCGTGACGCTGTTCGACAGCCATGCGCACCTCGGGGCGCCCGAACTCCGAGACGAGTTGCCCGAAATCCTGGAGCGGGCTCGGGCCGCAGGCGTCCGTGGGATCGTCGCGATCGGGGCCGGCTACGGCCTCGGCGAGAGCGAAGGCGTCGTGGCGCTGGCGCGGGCGCATGCGGACGTTTGGGCAACCGTCGGCCTGCATCCCCACGATGCGTCGACGTGGGATGAGGAGGCGGCTCGTCGGATCGAGGGATGGCTCGAGCTTCCGAAGGTCGTGGCTGTCGGGGAATGCGGCCTCGACTACTGGTACGAGCACTCCGAGCGGGACCCACAGCGTGAAGCGCTGCGGGGCCAGCTTCAAATCGCCGTTCGTGCCGGGCTGCCGCTCGTGATCCACGTGCGGTCGAGCCGTGGGACACGCGACGCGCTCGAGGAGATCCTACGGATCTTCGACGAGGAAGGGGCCGAGCGCGCCGGGGGGGTCATCCACTGCTTCACGGGGGACGAAGAGTTCGCTCTCGCCTGCCTCGATCGGGGTTTCGACCTCTCGTTCTCGGGAATCTTGACATTCCCGCAGGCCGGAGATCTTCGTGCCGTCGCCGCACGGGTGCCCCTCGATCGTGTGCTCGTCGAGACCGACAGTCCCCTGCTCGCCCCTGTCCCGTACCGCGGCCGCCGAAACGAGCCCGCCTACGTACGCGAGGTGGCCACGTGCCTGGCCGAGCTGCGCGGCGAGTCGCCGACGAGGGTGGGGGCTCAGACCGCCGCGCGTACACGTGAGCTCTTCCGCCTGAAGGAGCCCGCGTGAAGGCGCTACTCGATCTCGCGCTCTCGATTGCACGGGAGGTCGGGAGCCTCCAGCGTGAGCTGTTCCACCAGCCCCACACGATCGAAACGAAGAGCTCCGAGATCGACCTGGTCACCGAGGTCGATCACCTCTCCGAGCAGCGGATCCTCGAAAGGATCCTCGAGGCGCGCCCCGACGATGCCGTGCTTTCCGAAGAAACGGGGGCGCACGCCGGGACAAGCGGTTTTCGCTGGGTGGTCGATCCGATCGATGGGACGACGAACTACGCCCACGGGATTCCTCACTTCGCCGTCTCGATCGGGGTCGAGCGGGATGGCGAGCGCGAGGTGGGCGTGATCTACGATCCGATCAAGGAGGAGCTCTTCTCGGCAACCCGAGGCGGAGGCGCCTTCCTGAACGATCGCAGAATCGAGGTGTCGGGGGCTTCACGGCTGGAGCGTGCGCTGCTCGCTACGGGGTTTGCCTACGATGTCCACCACGCAAAGGTCGACAACCTCGAGTACTTCGGGCGCCTCATCAAGCGCGCCCAGGCCGTTCGTCGGATCGGATCGGCCGCGCTCGATCTAGCCTACCTCGCAAGCGGACGGTTCGACGGCTTCTGGGAGCTGTCGCTCTACCCGTGGGATGTGGCGGCGGGAATCCTCCTCGTCGAGGAAGCCGGGGGCCAGGTCACCGACCTGCACGGAGGACCCCCGGACGCCTCGGGCGCGACGTGCGTCGCGAGCAACGGCCGGATTCACGCTGCACTGCTCGACGCGCTTCGCGCCTAAGAGGGGG
>DAOUZG010000035.1 GCA_030665705.1 Deltaproteobacteria bacterium
CCGATGAGAAGCTTCTGCCCGGCATGGTGGGCACGGCGCACCTTCGTCTCGCCGCATCAGGCCCCTCGCTCCGGATCCCGCGGGAAGCGGTTCGACGGGAGTTCGAGATCGAGTACGTCTTCGTGCTGGAGTCCGATGAGAACGGCTGGGCGCGGGCTCGTCGGCGTCGGGTGGTGACCCGCACGGTGCCGTTTGCACCCGAGACGGTCGAAGTCGTGACGGGCCTGGATGAAGGGGATCGCGTCGCCGTGTCGGGGGTGCGTGGGCTGCGTGACGGGGTGCGGGTGCAGGTCCGGGAAGACCGATCGCGAGAAGACCGATCGGGAGAAGACGGATTGTGAGCCTCCCGAGGTTCAGCGTTCGTCAGGTTGTCCTCGTCAACGTTCTGTTCTTCGTCTGCGTGGGTGCGGGCCTCGTCGCCTACGTGCGCACGCCCGTCGACTTCTTCCCCGATATCTCGTTCAACACGTCGCTGATCGTGACGATCTGGACGGGGTCGTCCGCCGAGGAGGTGGAGCGCCTCGTCACGACGAAGATCGAGGAGGAGATCCGGCAAATCGCAGGGATGAAGGAGATGCGGTCCACCTCGCAGGCCGGAATCTCCTCCATCCTGGTCGAGTGGGATGAGACACTCTCCGAGCTCGAGTACGAGTCCGCGTTCAACGATCTGAGAGCGGCGATCGACCGGGTCACCGACCTCCCGCCCGACGCCGAAGAGCCGTTCCTGCGCGAGCTCTCCGTCGGCGAGGAGCTCCCGGCGATGCGGATTCAGGTCGTGGACGTGGAGGGACTCGGAGAGACGGCGCTGCGCGAGGTCACACGCGAGACTCGCCGCCGTCTCGAACGGCTGCCGGGGATCGAGAAGGTCCGGATCCAGGGGGAGCACGAGCGGGAGGTCCGTGTCCTGGTCGACCGGGACGCGCTGTTGCGACACGGCCTCACCGTGCTGGATCTCGTGGAGCGGATCCGGCTTCGCAACATGAACCTCCCGGCTGGAAGCCTCAGCAGTCTCGGAACCGAGATCACCCTTCGCGCCACCGGCGACTACACGAACGTCGAAGAGATTCTCCACACCGTCGTCCGGGAGTCGTTGGACGGCGGTAGCCCCGTCCGTCTGTCGGATGTGGCACGGGTCGAGCTGGGGCTCGAGAAGCGCAAGTTCTACGGTCGGTACAACGGCTACCCCGCACTCGTTCTCGGCATCATCAAGGAAGACGACGCCCATCTCCTGAGGGTCTCTGAGGAGGTCGATCGGTGGCTGGCCGAGTACGCGTCCTTCGTTCCGCAGGGGGTCGAGCTGCACAAGACCTCGGACACCTCCGCGTGGGTTCGCTCGCGCATGCAGACCTTGTGGGAAAATCTGCGCACCGGCATCTTCCTGGTTGCCGGTATCCTGTGGCTTACGCTCGGGTTCCGGAACGCGCTGCTGACGGTCATCGCAGTCCCTTTCAGCTTCCTTGCGGCTCTCGTCCTGTTCCCTCTTCTCGATATCACCATCAACTCGATCTCGCTCGGCGCGATGTTGCTCGTATCCGGCATGCTCGTCGACGACGCGATCATCGTGCTCGAGAACATCTACCGGAGGATCGAGGAGGGCGAGGAGCTCCGTGACGCGATCGTGAATGGGACGGAGGAAGTCCTCTGGCCGGTTGTCTCGGCCGTCAGCACGAGCTGCGCCGCATTCTTCCCTCTACTCCTCATGACTGGAACCTCGGGGGAGTTCTTCTCCATTCTCCCGAAGACGGTGATCGTGTGCCTGATCGCCTCGTTGTTCGAGTGCCTCATCATCCTGCCCGCTCACTATCTCGATTGGGGAAGCCGGCATCGGTCAACGTGGGCGGAGCCACCGGCGCAGCAGAGCCGACGTTCCAGGCTCAGGCGGCTGCTGTCGGGAGTGGCACACGCGCGAACGCGCGTCGACGGTGCGATCGATCAATTGCGCTCCGCCTACCTTCGCGTGCTCGACGTCGTTCTCGCACACCGAGGCGCGTTCGCCGGTCTCGCGGCCGGACTGTTGGTCCTTTCGTTGGGCTGGGCGACCCACCTCCCCGTGGATCTGTTTCCCAGTGAGTACGACAACTTCTGGGTCACCCTCGAGGCGCCTTCCGACTACTCGCTCGATCGAACCGACCGGCTCTTCCGGGGGGTCGAGGACGTGCTTGCCTCGATGATGGGCGAGCACATCATCGAGTACTCGAGCTTGACGGGCCTGACGTTGACGGCCAACGAGGAGCCGCGGATCGGGCCCAATCTCGCGCTCTCCTTCCTCACGATGACGGACACGGAGGAGTACCGGCGGGCACCCGAAAGGGCCGTCGCGCGGGTTCAGGAGCATCTCGATGCGTACCGCGAGGAGCGGCCCGAGGGGATCGACACGCTGCGCTCGGCGATACCCCGCAACGGTCCCCCGGTGGGAAAGCCTGTGGCCATGCGCATCGAGACCGATGACTACGCCCTCGGGAAGTCGATCGCCGCCGAGGTCAAAGCGTACCTGAGGACTCTACCCGGGGTGTCGAACGTGGAGGACAACCTGAGCGAGGGGCCGCGTGAGGTGCGTCTTCATATCGACGAGAGTCGGGCCTCCTACCACGGTCTCACGTTCGAAGGGGTCGCCCGCGCTTTCCGTGCCGCGAATGACGGAATCGTCGCCTCGAGCTTCCGCGCCCCGGCGGAGGACGAAGAGATCGACATCCGGGTGTTGCTCGACGAGCCTTTCCGCCAGAGCATCCGGGACGTGCTGAGGATCCAGGTGCGAACTCCCACGGGTGCGCTCGTTCGTCTGGAAGAGATCGCGGAGCTCGAGGTTACCCGAGGCTTCGTGTCGTTTGCGCACTACGACGGTCAGCGGACGGTCACGGTCTACGCAGACGTCGATGGAGATCAGGCGACCTCGGAAGGGGTGAACCTCGCACTCCAGTCGAGGTTCGCGAACGTCCCGGTGCAACATCCCGACGTGAACGTTGTCTACGGAGGAGAGTTCGAGGTCACGCGGGAGGCTTTCGCGGATATGGGCCGGGTCTTTCCCATTGCGCTCCTCCTCATCTACATGATCCTCGCTGCGCAGTTCCGCAGCTACATGCAGCCCTTGATCATCGTAACGGCGATTCCTTTCGGTCTGATCGGGGTTATCGGAGGCGTGGCGCTACTCGGATACAACATCAGCTTCCCGATGATGTATGCGACGATCGGGCTCATGGGGGTCGCCGTGAACGACTCCCTCGTCATGGTCGACTTCATCAACCGCGCACGGAATACCGGAATGCCGCTGCTGGAGGCCGTTCGGCGATCCGGTGCCCTGCGCCTCCGACCGATCCTCTTGACGACGTTGACCACCGTTCTCGCGCTCCTGCCGATGGCCTTTGGTTTTCACGGTGGATCCAAGAGCTACGGTCCCTTCGCTGCATCGATTGTCTTCGGCCTTCTCGCGGCCATGGTGGGGACCCTGTTCATCGTTCCGCTGTCCTACACCTCGATGGCCGTTGGCCTCGATCGCTTTCGGGCGTGGCGGCGCGGGGGGCGGACCACGCAGCTGCCGGGCTGAACGGTGTGGGGACTCCCCGCCGTCTTCTGAAACGCAAGATCGGATATGATGGGGTCGCGAGGCCCGGCGGGGGGACGCGGGTCTGCGCGGGCAGCAGGAGACCCGGTGCGAATCGACCCGTTTTGAGACGTCACGGGGGGTCCGCATGGAAGAGAAGAAGTGGTACCAGAAGACAAAGCTCCTGCAGACCGAGGACTACTGGTCCATCTGGCTCGGGCTGATCGTCATCGGTGTCGCGATGGCGGCCTTCTGGTCAGACAGCTCGTTGGTGAAGGACGTCGCGGTGACGCCGTCCACCTGGAGTGGCTGGAGCGGAATCGCCGATGATCTCGACAAGCACGGAACGGCCTATCTGACGATCTTCCTCGGATTCCTCTTCGTTTTTTCCATCAGTATGAAGATCATGGGACACAGCCTGAAAGAGTATGTCCCTGGATTCATGATTATCTTTCTCGGATCCCTTGCGGTCTTCTATCTGGCCTCCTGGAAGGTGATGAAGGAGTCGCAGCTCGGGGCGCCGCTGCTGGCCCTCGCAATCGGGCTGGTCGTCGGCAACATCGTCCGGATGCCGGACTGGCTCAAGACATCGATGCGGGTGGAGTACTACATCAAGACGGGGATCGTGCTGCTCGGGGCCACGCTACCCCTCACCCTGATCTTCCAGGCAGGGGGCATCGCCTTTCTTCAGGCCACGATCGTATCGGTATGCACCTGGTTCACCATCTACCTGGCGGCCACCCGGCTCTTCAACCTCGACAAACGATTCGGCGCTGTTCTCGGCGCAGGCGGAGCGGTGTGCGGCGTGTCCGCCGCCATTGCCGTGGGCGGTGCGGTGCGAGCTGAAAAGGATCACATTGCTATCGGAATCGGCGTGGTCTCGGTGTGGGCCATCATCATGATCTTCATCCTGGCCTTCGTCACCAAGGCCATCATCCCTCTGGACGGAGTCGTGACCCCGGCCTCCCCCTGGTACAGCATCTCACCCGGAGAGGCTGGAGCCTGGATCGGAACATCGGAGTACGCGGACGCTGCGGGCTTCGCCGTTGTGGCAGAGCTAGCCACCCAATACGGCGACCCCCCGATCCACGCATTCACCCTGATGAAGGTCATCGGCCGTGACATCTGGATCGGGCTGTGGGCCTTCTTCCTGTCCATCGTGTCGGTGACCCTCTGGGAGAAGGGAGAGAAGAGAAGCCGGGTGGGAATCGGTGTGGTCTGGGAGAGGTTCCCCAAGTTCGTGCTCGGCTTCTTTGCAGCCTGCATCATCACGAGCGCGATTGCGGCAACCGGTCCGAGCGAACACGTGGGCATTGCCAACTTGAAGGATACTTTCAAGAGCAAGGCCGAGAAGATCGAATACGATGCAGACTTCAGCGGCTACCGGGTTCCGTCTCCGCTTGCCGATAGGTTCCGCTACGATCCGGAGGCGGGCGTCATCACGTTCAGGGGTCGAATGAGCCTCGAGGAGCTCGAGCAGCTCTCGGCCGCCGCAACCACGAAGGACCAGAAGGCTGCACTCAAACAACTCCACGATAAGTCGGACTGGCAGGAGAGCGAGCTTACGCCCAAGGCGATATCCCCCATCAAGAAACTCCGATCCTGGGCCTTTGTGCTCTGCTTCCTCTCGATCGGGCTCACGACCCGTTTCAAAGACCTGGCTACGTTCGGAATCAAGCCCTTCTGGGCCTTTACCATCGGCGTGGTGGTAAACGTGCCGCTTGGCTACTTCCTCTCGACCATGGTGTTTCAAAACTACTGGAGATTTTTGGGGAAGTTCTGAGAGCTCGTAAGAGCGAGCCTCGGTCGGATCGGTGGAACAGGGCAGGGCATGAGCCGCGTTGGGGCCTATCAGAAATTCGCGCGTTACTACGATCTGTACGTCGGTGGCTTTGACGCGGATCTTCCGCTCTACCTCTCCCTCTGCGAGCGGAGTGATCGCATTCTCGAGGTGGGGTGCGGCACGGGAAGGGTGCTGGGGGCGTTTCTCGACGCGGGGTACGAGATCGACGGACTCGATACCTCCCCCGAGATGCTGCAGATCGCCGAGGAGAAGCTCGGCGCGCACCTCCAGAGCGGCAGGCTCAGACTGCACTGCGGGACGCTCGATCGGATACCCTTCGACCAGCCCTTCGACCGGATCCTGGTGACCTGGTTCACGTTCAACTACCTGATCGAGGATCGGGAGCGCGAGGAGTTTCTGGCGCACTCCTTCGAGACGCTGGCGCCGGGTGCCGCAATCGCCATGGACCTCTTGTACCCGAGGCCGCTTCAGCGGCCCGAGACCGAGAACCAGTGGCAGGAGACGACCTTCGATGTCGACGGACGGAGTGTTCTGCTCCGACAGAAGCGCAGGATGATGGGCGATGTGGAGGAGCGGATCCAGATCTACCGGGAAGATGCGACAAGCGAAGAGATCCTCACACGGCGCCGCTACGTGGGCAAGGAGCAGAGCGCCCGCTTGCTCGAGAAGACGGGCTTTCGCGAGGTTCGAATCGTCGATGATTACGATCCGTCGGGCTGGCACCCGCTGAGGCGAGATGAGGCCACCAACCAGAGCTTCGTTGTGACGGCGCGCAAGCCCTGATGCGAAAGCCCCTCCACGCCGAGCGAGCAGTCCTAAGGTAACGCTCCCGGAGAGCGGCAAGGCGCTCACGCCACCTGCGATCTCACCCCCCGCGGCTCTCATCGGGTACCCTACCCGGTCCGTGAGCGAGGTCGCGAAGCCGAGACGGCGGCCTGTCCGGGTCGATGCGGTGGTCCTGGCTGCAGGACCCGCGTCGCGGATGGGTCGGCCCAAGCACCTCATCCCCGTCGGGGGGATCCCCATGATCGTTCGCGTGGTGGAGGCGCTGCGCGCCTCGCGGGCACGCAGCATCGCCGCTGTGCTTCGGCCCGAAGACGAGTTGGGGAAGGCCCTTCTCGCCGAGCTCGACGTGCAGGTGGTCGAGCCGGAAGACGCGGACGAGGGTCGGGCCGCCTCGGTCCGCGCCGGGCTCGGGGCGCTCTCCGATGAGGCCGAGGGCCTGCTGTTCGCTCTGGCCGACCAGCCCTTCCTGCTCTCGGAGGACTTCGACGCACTCATCGAGCGCTTCACCCGCCGCGACGTCCGCATTGTCTACGCCACCTACGCGGGTGAACGCGGAACTCCGGTCCTGTTCGGGGCGGCCTACCGAGACGAGCTCGAGAAGCTCCGGGGAGCCGAAGGGGGAAGGGTGGTTGTCCGTCGCCATCCGGACGATGCAGCGGGGGTTCCTCTACCGTCGGCTCGCGGACGCGACATCGATCGACCCGAAGATCTGCCCGAATGACGTTGACGGTGGGTGCCGGACGGCTACCCTCCGCGCCCCATGCAGCGAACGCTCTCGATCATCAAACCGGATGCCGTCGCCAAAGGACTGATCGGATCGATCCTGCAACGCATCGAGGGTTCGGGTCTTCAGATCGTGGCCATGAAGATGCTGCACTTGAGCACGCCGCAGGCAGAGGGGTTCTACGCGGTCCACCACGAGCGTCCGTTCTTTTCCAGCCTGGTGAAGTTCATGACCTCTGGGCCCGTTGTGGTCGCCGTACTGGCCGGGTCGGACGCAATCGTGCGCTACCGGGAACTGATGGGCGTTACGAATCCGGAGGAGGCGGCGGAGGGAACGCTCCGACGCGAGTTCGGAACCAACATCGAACGCAATGCGGTCCACGGGTCAGACGCGCCGGAGACCGCAAGGTTCGAGGTCTCTTTCTTCTTTAGCGACCTGGAGAGGGTGGAGCGAATCTAGCCGGGCTAAACGTAGGCGCCGGCGACCAGCCCCATGACCAGGAAGTAGGAGAGGACGAGAAGGAGACCCCTTCGGAACAGCGCTCGTCGTTCTTCGCGTTGCATCGCCTGCCTCTCCCCCCCGATCTAGTTCATTCGGACAGAGCCCGGGCCTTCTGTAGCCCGGAACGGCTTCGCCCGCCACCTTCGGCGGAGACAGGACCGAATCGCCCATCGGCGTGCCTAGTGCCGTGACGGAGATCACCAAACTCGGGGGCTTCCGCACCGGCCGGTGCGAGAGCGCGCTCGAGGTGGTCGGCTCCCCGGCCGACGGCCCACCAGAAGAATGGGAAGAACTGGTAGTGACCGATGGGGAGGCGGATCCAGGTCGGGTGCCCCAGCGCCTCCCACAGAGCCCGTGTGCGTTCGGGCGGAATCACCCGGTCAAACCGCCCGGAGACGAGCAGGACCGAACGGGGGTCGATCCCCTCCGCGTAGCTCAGAGGGTCGACCGGCTCGGTGAAGGGCTGCACGTCGGCCAGGAACGCTTCGCGCCCTTCGAGTCCCCGTTCCTCCCTCAAGGTGTTCCGGAAGGCTCGGACCGGCTTTTCCGCCGAGTCGTGCAGGATCTCGGCGATCCCACCCCCGGCCATCAGGAGAATGCCCGCTCGGACTCGGTCGTCCACACCGAGGAGCGTGGCGGCGAGGATGCCGCCGAGACTCACCCCTGCCACGCCGAGTCGATCGGGGTCGACCTCCGGTCTCGTCACGAGCCAGTCGAGCAGGCGCCGCCCGTCGAGAAGCGCCGCGCGCAGCGCGCGGGCGGGTGTTTCGGGGTCCGGGTTCTCGGCGAGCTCCAACTCGTTGCGCTCGAGCCGCGCCACCGCGAAGCCGCGGTTCACGAGCGCCTTGGCGAGCCCCTCCGAGACGACGTGGCTCCCGGCCAGGATCGGGAAGACCACGACCGCCGCGTGCGGCCCGTCGCCCGGAGGGACGAGGAGGTGTGCCGTTGCCGTGCCGCGCTCCTGGCTCGGAAACTCCACCCGGTAGTTCCGGTAGTCCCGAGAATGAAAACGGGTGTAGAGACCGAGAATCCAGCTCTGCTCGACGGTGAGCGGCTCCGTCTCGATCCGGACCTCCTCAGGTGCGAGCGTCGCATGCTCGAGCTCCGCGACGGGGTCGATCGCCCGGCGAGGAGCCGTTCCCGTCGGTCCGGGCGTCGTGGTGCAGGCCAGGGTCGCGGCGATCAACGCGCCCGCAACCCGAACCCGCCCTCCGCCCGCAGAGCGGAACGGAGTCCCCCCTTGCTCGGCACCGCGCGGAGCCGCACGGGACCGATCTCGCGCCACTCTCCCAGCCCGCGGGCTAGCCGATGCTCCCCGGTTCCTGCCTGGGTCGTCGGAGGAACGCCGGAACGTCGAGCTCTTCGTCGAAGGGGGACATGAAATCGGTCTCGGTGCCAGCTTTGGGCAGGGTGGCTTCGGCGAGGCCCTCGGGAGCTGCTGCGGCCGGGTTCCGGAGCGGAGGCCGGATCGGCGTCACGTTGCTCAGGTGCTCGTGGGCCCCCTCCGGCGGTGACTGCGCACCCCTTCGCGACACATCGGTGAGCCCCGTCGCGATGACGGTGACGCGCATCTCGTCTTCGAGCCCCTCCTGGATGACCGATCCGAAGATGATGTTTGCGTCTTCGTGGGCCTGCTCCCGAACGAGCATGGCGGCCTGGTGCACCTCGTGGAGGGTCATGGTCGGCCCTCCCGTGATGTTGATGAGGATTCCGCGGGCTCCCTTGATCGAGAGATCCTCCAGGAGTGGATTGGAAATCGCGGACTGCGCGGCCTCGATCGCTTTGGCCTCTCCGCTGCCTCGGCCGGTTCCCATGAGCGCCATGCCCATCTCGTCCATGACCGCCCGGACATCGGCGAAATCGAGGTTGATCCAGCCGTGCACGGTGATCAGGTCGCTGATTCCCTGGACGGCCTTCAGGAGCACCTCGTCGGCCAGCCGGAACGCCTCGGTGAGCGGCGTGGATTCCTCGACCATCTGGAGCAGCCGGTCGTTCGGGATGGTGATCAGGGTGTCGACCACGTCGTGGAGCGCGTCGATCCCCTCCTCCGTCTGGCGGTGTCGTACCGACCCCTCGAAGAGGAACGGCTTGGTTACGACCGCGACGGTCAGGGCACCGAGCTCCTTGGCCACCTCGGCCACGACCGGGGCACCCCCGGTTCCCGTTCCACCGCCGAGCCCGGCGGTCACGAACACCATGTCGGCGCCCTCGAACTGCTGACGTAGCCGATCTCGCACCTGCTCTGCCGCGAGGCGGCCGCAGTTCGGATCGGAACCCGCACCGAGCCCCCGTTCTCCGAGCTGGATCTTCGTCGGTGCCAGCCCCTCGGCGAGCGCTTGGGCGTCCGTGTTGGCGGAGATGAAGTCGACGCCCGTCAGGCCGTGCCGAATCATGGTGTTGATCGCGTTGCCACCGCCGCCGCCGACCCCGACCACCTTGATCTGAGCACGAAGGTCTTTCTCGGTTTCAAACTCGATCATTTCTCCCCCCCCGCGGCGCGTGGCCGCAACCTGATAGTAATCAAGAAACCCGAAATCGCTAGTTCAATTCGGCATAAAACCAATCACGCATCCGCGCTCGCACCTTGCTGAAGATGGAGCGGTCGTGGATTCGGAACCGGGTCTTGGATTTCCGTGTCGATGCGTAGATCACGAGCCCGACCCCCGTTGCGTACTCGGGACCCTGCACGCGGTCCACGAGACCTCCCACGCCACGCGGGATTCCGCGACGGACCGGAAGCTCGAAGATCTCCTCCGCGAGCTCCGGGAAACCGACGAGCGCGCTCGAACCTCCCGTCAGGACGACGCCGGAAGGGATTCGGCTGAGGAACCCGGACCGGTAGAGCTCCTCCCGTACGAGGGTGAGGATCTCTTCGGCCCGCGGCTCGAGAAACTCGGCCAACATCTTTCGGCCGATCTCGCGGGGCGCTCGACCCCCGACGCCGGAGACGACCAGGAGTTCGTCGGCGGGAAGCAGACGGGCGGCAGCGCAGCCGTAGCGCCGCTTGATCCGCTC